>CAZWNR010000076.1:0-11581 GCA_964635665.1 uncultured bacterium
ACGGGAGCGACGGGTACGGGCAAGACCCTGCTGGTCAGCAAGTTCCTCGTTGATGGTTGTAAGGCCGGAGAACGAGCCATCCTGTTTGCCTACGAAGAATCCCGCGCCCAGCTTTCCCGCAACGCCTACTCCTGGGGCATCGACTTTGAAGCCATGGAGCAACAGGGCTTGCTCAAAATCATCTGCGCCTACCCCGAATCCGCCGGATTGGAAGACCACCTGCAAATCATCAAAACCGAGATTTCCCAGTTCAAACCCGCCCGCATGGCCATCGACTCCCTCTCGGCGCTGGATCGGGGCGTCAGCAACAACTCCTTCCGGCAGTTTGTGATCGGGGTAACGGGCTTTGCCAAGCAGGAAGAAATCACCGGATTCTTCACCAACACCACCGAGCAGTTCATGGGGCTGCATTCCATCACCGAGTCCCACATTTCCACCATCACCGACACCATTTTGATGCTGCAATACGTGGAGGTGCGCGGTGAGATGTCCCGTGCCATCAACGTCTTCAAAATGCGCGGTTCCTGGCACGATAAGGGCATTCGGGAATACACCATCAGCAGCCATGGCCCCGAAATCAAAGACTCCTTCCGCAACCTGGAGCGGATTATCAGCGGTTCGCCCACCCGCATTGCCGTGGACGAAAAGAGCGAACTGTCCCGCATTGTCCAGGCCGTACAAGGCGACACCATCGAGTAGATCAGCGAGTAAGACAGCGTGAACGACCGACCAGGGCAAGGGGAATCTACGGCCCGGCTGCCCCGCCAGCGGTGGCACATTCCCACGCCCAACCGGGCGCTGGTGGAGGCTTTGGTGACGACCACGGGGCTATCGGCCCTGATGGCCCAGGTGCTGGTGCAGCGGGGCATTCTCATCCCCGAACAGGCAGCGGATTTTTTGGATCCAGAGCGGCTTCAACTACCCTCGCCCCTGTTGGAATTTGAGGACTTGGCCGTCAGCCTAGATTTACTGACCGAGGCGATCCAATCGGGACAACGCATTGCGATTTGTGGCGACTACGATGCCGATGGCATGACCAGCACAGCCCTTCTGCTGCGAGCCTTGCGCACCCTGGGGGCCAAGGTTAACTACACTATCCCCAGCCGCATGAGCGAGGGCTACGGCATCAATCAACGCATCGTAGAAGACTGCCATGCCGAAGGTGTGAGCCTGATTTTGACGGTGGATAACGGCATTGCCGCCGTGGCCCCCATCCAGCGGGCGCGGGAACTGGGGCTAACGGTGATTGTCACCGACCACCACGACCTGCCGCCCACATTGCCCCCCGCCAATGCGATTTTGAACCCCAAGCTGCTGCCCGAAACCTCTCCCTATCGCGGCGTGGCTGGGGTGGGCGTGGCCTACATTTTGGCGGTGTGTCTCGCCCAAGCTCTCAACCAAGCCCAGGCCCTAACAGGGTCGCTGCTGGAACTGTTCACCCTTGGCACCATTGCCGACCTCGCCCCCCTGACCGGGGTCAACCGTCGCTGGGTGCGGCGGGGGCTGGGGTTGCTGCCCCGATCCCAGATCTTCGGCATTCAAGCCCTCATTCAAGTGGCGGGGCTGGCCGACCAAAGCAAGGCCCTCAAGCCAGAGCACATCGGCTTTCGGCTGGGGCCGCGCATCAACGCCGTGGGCCGCCTCAGCGATCCGCAGATCGTCATCGACCTGCTGACCACCGACGACCTCGGCACCGCCCTAGAGCGGGCCATGCAGTGCGAACAGATCAACGCCACCCGTCAGGAATTGTGCCAACAGATTGAGCAAGAAGCGGTGGCCTGGTGTGAGCAGCAGCAGGCGGCGGGTAACCTGAACCTACTGCGGGATCGGGTGCTGGTGGTGGTGCAGCCCCAGTGGCACCATGGCGTGATTGGCATTGTGGCCTCGCGTCTAGTGGAGCGCTACGGCGTGCCCGTGTTCATCGGCACCTACGAGGACGAGGACGGTGCAATGATTCGCGGATCGGCGCGGGGCATCCCAGAATTTGACGTATTTGAGGCCCTGCAAAGCTGCCACGATCTGATGGAAAAGTTTGGCGGACACCGGGCGGCGGGGGGCTTTTCCTTCCAGGCCGACAACCTCCCGGCCATACAAACCCGCCTATCCAACTACGCCTGCCAGGTGCTAACCCCCGACCTGCTAAAACCGCTGATTTCCGTCGATGCCCAGGCCAACCTCAGCGACATCACCTACGCCCTCTACGAACAAATCGACCACCTCCATCCCTGCGGCATCGAAAACCCAGAACCCATCTTTTGGACACCCCAGATACAGGTCGTTGAGCAACAGGTGGTAGGCCGCAACCGAGAACACCTCAAACTCACCCTGCGCCAGGGCGAAACTACCATCAAAGCCATTGCCTGGCGTTGGGGAGACTATTTCCCGCTGCCGGATCGGGTGGATTTGGCCTATCGCCTCAAGCAAAACGAATGGCAGGGCGTAACTACCGTAGAGCTAGAACTGGTGGGCGTGCGACGGGGAGAACTCGCCCAGCGAGCGGTTTCACCAACGATGGAACCCTCCGTGCGATCAGCCGCCCAGGCTGTCACCACCACATCTATCGCCGCAGAGTCCGCCACTATAAAGTCTGTTACCCCGAAGTCCGCCGCCACAAAGTTCGCTATTCCAGCGCCAGTCACTGCAGCGCCAGTCATCCCGGAACCCGCTACGGCGAAACCCACCGTTTCATCAGAAGTCGCCCCACCAACGGATGCTGTTTCGCCAAACTCAATTCCTTCAAACTCCCGCTCTTCTCTAAATTCCAGAATCCCGCCCGCCCCAGCAATGGAGACGAACCCAGCGGTACCCTTTCGCTGTGGCCAGCGGGATTATTGGGTAAGCTCCCCCGAAGATCCGCAGCACCTCGCCATTACCAACGCCGAGGGCCATACCCTACAGATCAATCTAGCGACCCAGCAGGGTTTCCTCCTGGTACCGGGGCAGGCCACCCAGGCCATTAACCTAGCGGCACCGGGCTATGCCACCCTAATTCAAGCAGGCTTCCAGGCCTTAGAACAGTGGCGGCTAGGCCAGGATCTTCAGACCCAATCAACGGCCCTCGCGGCCAAGGATCGGCACATTCAGACCCAAGAGGCCCAACTGGCCGAGCGCGACTGGCAGATTCAGGCCCAGGCCGCGCAGATCGCCGATCTAGAACGCCAACTTCAGGCCCAGGCCGCCCAACTGGCCGAACAGTCCCATCAAATCGAGGCCCTACAAGCCCAGATCGCAAGCTTGAAAGCAGCCCAGGTAATTCCTGCCCCCACAACGTCTATACCCCCAGATCCCCAGAGTTCGGCGGCGCCCCCTTCAGAGGCCAAGCGTTCAGCCTCGAAAAAACAACCCCAGAAGTCTCGAGTAACCCAAGATCCTGCCGTCCAAACTCCCTCACTCTTTGATCTAGAGACTTTACCTCAACCCACCAAGCTGGAACCGCCCCCGCCGTCGGCCACCTTGCCCACCCCCAGTGCGGCCCGCTGGCAGCAGCAGGTACGCACCGCCCTAGGGGATGGGGTGTGGTTTTGCCTCGCCGAAGAGACCCAGAACGCTTTGCTCCTTGCCTTTCAGCGGCGGGAGGAATTGGCCCTGCAAACAGACGCCGACCGCACAGCGGACTACTCGGAGGCGGCCCTCCCCTTGATAACGGCCCTGGAAACCGAAATTTGGTCGCCCCTCCTGGCTGGACTCACCGACTACGGCCAGCACAGCCAGGATACAGAGGTAATTCAACTGGCCCAAGCCCTCGGCCACCACAGTAGCCTGGGAATTCTGCCGGGGCTGGTGGCAGAATCCTGGAAAGTGATCGCAGAAAAGACCCTGCAATCCACCAGCAAGCCCCGCAAGCTCGCTCAACAAAACATCCAGGCCGAAACCTGGGGCCAAGCCTGGCCCGTTGGCGACGATCCCCTCAACGATACCCATCGGGTGCTGCTTGACGAATTTTTGCAGGGCTGGGATCATCCCGTTTCCCGCTGGCTCACCACCCTACCAGAGGAGGCCGCTACCGCCCTCGCCCACATCCATCAGCTTCACCAAATTGCCCTCAGCCCCGATTCCCTGCTGCCCTGGCAATACCAACTGCTGCAACAGGGAATCGTTGGCGAACGCCGCAAGGCTGGCATTCTTCCCCAAATTTTTGGGGAGGCAATCCTATCGTGAGGTATGGCCCAATAGCCGGATTCATCGCCGCCGTTTGAACACCCTATTGGTGCCCCACTTGCACCGTTTCTTTTTGTAGAAATTCAGCATCTTTAACCTTGCAGCCGCCCCACTTGGCCTGGGCGAAGTCAGGATTACTGCTGAGGCGTTGCCACACTTTCCACAGCGGTTCTTCTAACACATTGCCGAAGGTGGCGTGGTTAAAGTCGCAGGACATCACGTCGCCGTAGGGTGACAGATAAAAATAGCTGGTACCACAGGAACAGCCCACGCTGCGATGGCTGCTGATGTAGGCGGAAAACACCACGCCGGGGTAGCGGGCATCTTGGTTGTAGGGCACGGCGGATTGAATCATGGCTTCCACCCAGTCGCCACTATCGATGAGATCCTGCCGATGCTGGAAGCGTCCACTGGGCAGTGCATCAAACACCAGAACCTCGTGAACACCAAGGGAACGTCCCAGTTCCACCAGCCGCTTCAACTCGCCAGACTGAAACGCCTCTGGGGTCAACGTTGCAGAAATGCCGACGGAGAAACCCAGTTTTTTAGCCACCTTCAGCCCAGCCACCGCCCGATCAAACAGTCCCGGCGTTTGCCGCAGGGCATCGTGGCGCTGGGGATCCGCCGCATCCAGGCTAACGTAAACACTGTCCAATCCGGCCCGCCGCAGTTCTGCCGCCCGTTCCGCCAAGTGCCAACCGTTGGTAAACAGCAATACCGTCGAACGATCCTTATCCACAGCGCGAATAATCCCAGCTAAGTCAGGCCGCAGCAGGGGTTCGCCCCCAACGATATTAATCACCGAAACCCCCAAATCCTGCGCCGATCCAATCGCCTGCTCAAACTGGGGCAAGGTCATCGGCTGGCGGTGGGGGTCGTCTACGCCATCGTAAAAACTACAGTGGCCACAGTGGGCATTGCAGGCATCATTCACCGCAAGGCTCATCAAATTCGGCAGATTGCGGTTTTGAATGCCCCGGTACAGGGTGCGGGCAATGAAGTGGGCAGCGGGCTTGCTGAACAGGGCCGGGGTGGAGAGGGAATAGACCGGGTAGCCGTCGCGAAAGTGAATGATTTTGCTGTGGTTAAGGTAGATGCGGTACAGCACCTCCACAAAATCCGTCCCATAGCCCAGGGACTTGGTCGCCAAAAACCAGCGGAGCCGCAGTTGGTTCAGCCAAGCGTTCATACCTACTTCCCGCTAGCAAGGTGGAGTCCTATTGTAGACAGGACTACCGGAGGAGGGGCAAAATTTCAATAACTCTTCGCGTTTACGACCCGCAACCCGAACCCGTGGCCAAAACGCAGCTCCTATCACCATAGAAAGGCTATTGACGCAGCCGACCTGTGGCAACTTACTCCAAATCAAAACGCTCTGAACGATAAAATTACAGAGCAAACTTTAATACAAAAACAAAAAACGGAAGCGGTGGGATTTGAACCCACGAGGGAAGGTTTACTCCCCTACCTCCTTAGCAGGGAGGCGCTTTCGACCACTCAGCCACGCTTCCAAGGATTAGTCTTTAGCTAGTGTAGCAGAGACTTGCGCCAACCGACTAACGTTTTTGGGGACGGCATGATTTTTCGACAGACAGAGTCTCGCCGCAAGGAGTTTTGGTACTATGGTGTCAAAAGCCCTGGGAAATTCGCTCAGTTGGTAGGGCGTTGCGTACCCATGGGATGGCCTCGGCCAATTGCACCGCAACGGTGCATCGCCAACACGACACGGGGAATTAGCTCAGTTGGTAGAGCGCTGCGTTCCCGTAGGGTGGCCTGGGGCCAATCGCACCGCAACGGTGCATCGCCAACACAACGCGGGGAATTAGCTCAGTTGGTAGAGCGCTGCGATCGCACCGCAGAGGTCAGGAGTTCGAATCTCCTATTCTCCATTTTCTAAACAGCGATACTAGGCAAGGGCGATATCCCCCCTCCAATAGCGGGTGAAGCAGAACTGACCTATCGCGGGTTCCCCTACAGTCGTTAGTCGTCCTGCCCTTTCGCGAGGTTCAGGAGATCATGCATTTGCAGTGATCCAGTCCAGCCATTCTCCCAGGAGGACCGAGATGGTCGCTTGTATCCCGTTCGCGGCGGGCTCTCCAGGAGAGGGTAGACGGCGGGCAATGGGTAATCCGCAAACTCCTTAGTTGTGCTGGAACATATGCACATCCTGCTGGGGGAAGGGAATGGTGATACCTTCGGCATCGAGGCGGGTTTTAATCTGCTCTGGCAGGGCTAGTTTGACGGCTAGGAAGTTGGGGGTTTCTGCCCAGGCCCATACCTGTAGTTTGATGCTGCTATCAGCGAGGTTTACAACACTGACGGATGGGGCGGGGTCTTGCAGAATACGGGTGTCCTTAGAAATTTCATCGAGGATGACGGAGCGGGCTTTTTCGATGCTGTCGCTGTAGCTAATCCCCACAATAGATTCCACTCGGCGGGTGGGCTTGAGGGTAAAGTTGGTGATGTTGTCGCCGCCGATCTTAGAGTTAGGCACCACCACCATCGCGTTGTCGGGGGTAATGATGGTGGTGGTGAAAAGCTGGATGGCTTCGACGGTGCCAAAGACGCCGCCCCCTTCGATCACATCTCCCACACTGAAGGGACGGAAGATAATCATCAGAACCCCCGCCGCAAAGTTGGATAGGGATCCTTGCAGTGCCAAGCCAATGGCCAAGCCTGCCGCCCCAAGCACCGCAATCAGCGATGCCGTTTGCACCCCAAGGCGATTCAAGGCGGCAATCACCACAAAGGCGAGGGCAGCGTAGTATACCAAACTGGTTGTGAAGTTAACGAGGGTTGGATCCACTCCGCGACGGGTCATCACTTTTTTGGTTGTGCGCCCAATCAGCTTGGCCAACCACTGACCAATAATCAGGATAGCCAACGCGGCCAAGACATTCAAACCAAAGGTCATCACCGAGTCTTGAACGGTGACGAGCCACTGGGTCATGTTCTCCACGGATTTTAATCTCCTTGTGCGATGGCAATGGGATTCAAAAAGATGGCGCTTGGGGACGGGGGTGCTTGGGGGGCGGGGCGGGGAACCCACGACAGCGTCCAGTCATGCCCCCATTCCAGGTATGACCCGAGAACTCGGGACACCCTAGAGTTGGGTACACTAACACCAGGGAAACCTCGATATCTAAGCCCCTTCTCTGACTTCAAAAGCGACCTTTCCGACCCAAAACTGGCCATACCGTACCACAATCACCCCCTCTGCTCCCTATACCTGGGGATACATCTCGATGAAACACAATGACCTTGGAGAAGGCACGACCCTAGAACGCCTCAAACTGATGATTTACCTGGTACCCATCTTTGGTGTGGTGCCAGCGGTCTACAGCCTGTGGCAAAGGCAGGGTAGCCGCCAAGAGCAAGCCGTTAGCCGCTTGGTGGTTACCTTGGCCCTCACCTGGGTGATGGTGTATGCGCTGTTGAGCACTGGCAGTCACCTGGCACCGGGGCTATCCCTACGCTTTTTAATTAGCAACACCCTGATCACCACGGGCTATACCCTCACGAATTTGGTGCTGATGGTACGCCTTTTGCAGGGCAAGTCGGTTAAGTTACCGGGGTTTAGCCCCCTCAGCCGACGCTTACCTTAGAGGGGAGAACCACCCCAAGGTCGCCCCTTTTGAGCCTATTCCGTCCATTGTTTTGGTCTGCGACCTTTGGTTCGCGTGAATGAACTTCGCCCAATGTCGCGATTTCGCGAATTAACTGCTCCGTTTTTGGCGGTTTGGCCCATAATGGCCTCGATACATTATTCTGTGCAGGGTTGGCGATTGACGCCCTCTGGCCCCCTGCGCTGCCCCCCTCTCTTTAGTGCCCTGGCTGAGGTAGCTTGTGTCCTCTCGTCCTCCCCGCCCGCCTGTTCGTTCTCCCCAGCACCCTCAAGCGCCCACATCCTGGTCGCGCACGGGGGTAAAACGCAAGCCCTCCCGATGGCGTTTGCCTCGGTTGATTGGCATTAGTGTGGCCCTAGCCGGGGTGGCGAGTGTATCGGCGATGGCGGGGGCGCTGCTGGCGGTGTCGTTGTCGGCTACGCCCCTCCAGCAACAACAGCTCACGGCGGATGATGCCAACGTCTTTAACCAAGACAACCCCATTTCCTCGGGCGGCAATTTACGCCTTCCCCGCCTCACCCGCCCGGTCAATATTTTGGTGTTGGGCGTAAAGGTGCTGACCACCGATGTCGATGAGGTACCACCGGAACTGCAAAATGTCGGCTACCACGCCCTGGTCAACTCCTTTGATGGGTTGTCCGATTCCATGCTGTTGATTCGGTTTAATCCGCAGACGGGGCAGTTGGTGGTGCTGTCGTTGCCCAGGGATACCCGCACCTACGTTCAGGGTCGCCTCACCAAGCTCAATGAAGCCAATGCCCACGGTGGCCCAGCCCTGGCGGCGGAATCCGTCAGCGATCTGCTGGGCGGGGTGGCGGTGGATCGCTACGTCCGCATCAACGTGCAGGGGGTCGAAAAACTGATCGACGCCCTGGGTGGGGTAACGGTAACGGTACCCCAGGACATGAAATACCAAGACGACAGCCAGCACCTCTACATCAACCTCAAGGCCGGAGAACAAAAGCTCAACGGCAACCAGGCCCTGCAATTTCTGCGCTTCCGCTACGATGCCAACGGCGACATTGGCCGCATTCAGCGCCAGCAGACGTTTATGCGCGCCCTGGCGGAACAGACCATCAACCCCGCCACCATTGCCCGTCTGCCCAAAATTCTGTCGGTGATTCAATCCAACGTCGATACCAACCTCTCGGTTGAGGAACTGCTGGCGCTGCTGGGCTATGCCTCCCAGGTCAACCGTTCCAACGTGCAAATGCTGATGCTGCCCGGCAACTTCAGTAGCCCCAGCGAATATTCCGTTAGCTACTGGCTGCCCAGCTATGGCGACATCGATACCATGGTGGATCAATACTTTGGCTTTGGCACCCAAGCGGTCTCCAATAGCCCCGACCCCAGCCGCGTTCGCATCGCCATCCAAGACAGCACCAACAACCCCGTGGCGGTTCAGTCCCTCACCCAAACCCTGCGCGATAGCGGCTACTCCAACGTCTACGTAGACAAGGATCTCCAGACGCCCCTACCCATCAGCCGCATTGTGGCCCAACGGGGCGATATGGCCACCGCCGAAATGGTGCAGCGCTTCCTCGCCATCGGTGAAGCCCGCGTCGAAAGCACCGGAGCCCTCAACTCCGACATCACCATCCAGCTAGGTCAAGACTGGGCCCAAGGCCTGGGGGAAGCCCTCTAATTGGAGCTTTTGGATCCAATCTTAAGGTCTATCCATGAAGAGATGAACAGAAACGTGAATAAACGCATCATTTCCTAGCCAAGGCCAGGGCAGTCGTTTAGGATTAAATCTAAAGAAATCCTTAAGTGTTGCCATGAATCCCCATCTTCTGCGCCACTTGTGGTCCCTCGTAGACCGCTCCCAGAGCAGCTACCTCCTCGATTTGGACGATAACGGCCTCGTTCGTTGGCTGATGGACGAGTTCATGGTGCAACAGCCCATCAACCAAGCCGAAACCGTTCAGCTCGACCACTACATTCGCGCCAAAATCCCCCTCATCCGCGATCTTGCCCAGGAACACTAGCGGCCGCCCTAGATCCCACCCCCACCGACCTAGCTAAGCCAGCGCCCCTGAGAAGCCCAACGGCTTTAGCCAGGTCGTTTAAGTTTGTCCATCGTGATTGATCCGTAGGGATACGTCCGTGGGGATACGGTTGTCCTGCGGCGATAAATCAGGTACCTCCTGTATAGTGTTGTGTGATACAAAATCAAAACCTAAACCGTTGGAATGTTAAGCAGGATGCTCGTCTTTATGGTTTAGGTTAGATTCTGTAACGTCTCTTTATCTTTGTGAGTGAGGTAGTGATTTATGCGCAAGTGGGGTATTCTCGCGGCCACCTTGGGGTTAACCCTGGCCGCCTGCGGCGGTGGCACCACCACCACCACCACCGACGGAGCCGAAGCACCTGCCGCCAGCGGTAGCCGACTAGATGTAGTGAAAGAGCGGGGACAACTGATCTGCGGCGTCGATGGTGGCATCCCTGGCTTTAGCTTTGTGGATGAGAGTGGCACCTACTCTGGCCTAGATGTCGATGTGTGTAAGGCCGTGGCCGCCGCCGTGCTGGGCGATGCTGAAAAAGTCGAATATCGCCGTCTGGACTCCACCGAACGCTTTACGGCTCTGGCTGGGGGCGAGGTGGATATGCTCTCCCGCAACACCACTTGGACGATCAGCCGCGACACCAGCGTTGGTCTAGAGTTTGCCCCCACCACCTTCTACGATGGCCAGGGCATGATGGTGCGAACCGACAGCGGCATTGAGACCCTAGAAGACTTCGCAGGCAAGGCCATCTGCGTAGAAACGGGCACCACCACCGAGCTCAACCTCACCGACCAAATGCGTCAGCTCGGCGTAGACTTTGAACCCGTGGTGTTCCAAGATGCCGACGCTGCCTATGCCGCCTACGACGAAGGCCGTTGCGAAGGCATGACCTCCGACAAATCCCAGCTCGTCGCCCGTCGCAGCACCCTGCCCACCCCGGAGGATCACACCCTGCTAGAAGTGACCATGTCCAAGGAACCCCTTGGTCCGGTGACCGTCAACAACGACTCCGCCTGGTATGACGTGGTGAAGTGGGTGACCTACGGCCTCTTCCAAGCCGAGGAATTTGGCATCACCTCCGAGAACATCGGTGAATTTGAAGCCTCTGAGAATCCCGACATTGCCCGTTTCTTGGGCCAAGAAGGTACCCTGGGCACCGATATGGGCCTGCCCAACGACTTCATGGTGCAGGTGATTACCCAGGTCGGCAACTACGGCGAGATCTTTGATCGCAACCTAGGAGCTGGTTCTCAGTTTGAACTGGAGCGTGGCCAAAATGCGCTCTGGAGCGAAGGCGGCTTGATGTATTCCCCGCCGTTCCGCTAAGGGCTCTTACCGAGGATTGCTTCAGTAGCCGTCCTGGTTTTTCAATAACTTGAGGTACTTTTGAGGCCGGAATCTTGAGTAGATTCCGGCCTCTTTTATAAAACCTTGTAACAAATTGAACTTTTCGTGACATCCACCTTAGATTATTTTGCATACAGCTTAGCCACTCCCGTTGATGCGGAGTAGTGCTCTATAGGTGGCATAGATGAATAGTAATAGTAGCAGCGAGTCTTTTCCCAAAAAGCTGCAGACCTTGCTGCGAGATGAACGGTTTTGGCAAATTGCCTTTCAGGTCATTACCCTGGTGGTTGTGGCTATTTTGGCGGCCTTTTTTCTCGGCAACCTAAACCGCAACTTAGCCCAGCAAGGCCGAGCCTTTGGCTTTGGGTTTTTAGTGAACCCAGCCGGGTTTAGTATTGGCGAAAGTTTGATCGAATATCGCCCCAACGACCCCTACTGGCGAGC
>CAZWNR010000077.1:0-11550 GCA_964635665.1 uncultured bacterium
AACGCCGAACTCGAAGCCCGCCTTAAGGCCGAGTATGACCAACGGTTAGCGGAGGCGGTGGCTCGCCACCAGGACGAACTCCAGGAGCGCACCCAAGCCCTAGAACAGGACTATGAGGCTCGACTGCAAATGGCCTTGGGCGGTGGTGAAAATGCCGCTGAGGTTGAGGAACGCCTGCGCCAAACGCTGGAGACAGAACTACGGGCTAAGTACGATCTGAAACTGGCGGAAACGCTAGAGCAATTCCAGGCGCAACTGAATCAGCGTGCCCAGGATTTTGAATCGGGGTTAATCGCAACGATGGACCCCTTCACCGATACGGCCATTGCGGCGGAATCCCTGGAGGAGACCGATGTGATGGTCGATCCCTTCCCCGATTTGGATACCTTTCAAGCGGTTACGGCCTTTGCGGAGCAAGACAGCCCTGTGCCGCATCACCAGGATGCTCCCATCGACCTAGGGCCGGTGGCCCCTGGTGATGCAGGGCCTGCCGCCGAGGGGGACGCCGTGGCTGTGGCTGATGATCACGATGAAGGGGCAGGCCTCGATAACGTTGAGGTGTTAGGGGCAGAGCATGGTGTAGATAATTTAGACCTAGATCCCTTTCCCGATCTTGATCCTGAGAATATGGCTTTGGACGCCAACACTGGGCGCGAAACGGCCAGTCCCTCAGCGATGGAAGCCGCCTTCAACCTAGATGACCTCGACCTCTCAGCCCTCTCTGACGATGACTTAGCCGATATGAGCGATGAGGACTTGTTCGATCTCGAAACCCTGGCTCGGCGGGCTGGGGTAGATCTAGGAGAATTGAACAATCTCTTGAATCAGGTGGATGCCCCAACCCCCTCTGACCTGGAGAACGCCGACCCAGGGGACGAGACCTGGAGCAGTCTCAGCTAGGGCGATTGCTGCCCCAAAAACTACCTGATCGTGGCTACCATGACCGCCAGGGGAGGAAGATGGCTTGGGGTACTGCCTAGGACGCACATCTCCATCCGGTTTTGAACCATTATGGTCTACGAACTACGAGTCATGGCCTACGCACCATGGTCTACGAATTATTGAGTTCCTGGTTTGCCCGGTGGTTTGCCGTGGTACCCGTGAATCATGGCCAAGGCATGAAAAGGATCGCAACGGTATGTCTCTGTTTTTTGATGTATTAAGTTCCATTAACAACCCCCACCAGCAGGGCAGCGTGGAGCAGCTGAGCTCGGTGGTGGAATCGCTGCAACAACTGGCCAACCGCCAGGGACTAGACATGACCCAAATGGCGGCCATGCTGGACAGCCTGGGCGGGGCACTACAGCCCGTCCTCCAGGATCAGGCCAGCGCCATTGGGGTCGGCACCCTGGAGGGACTGCTGGGAAAATTGTCGGGTTCCGGTAGCCTAGGACTGTTGCAGGTGGCTATTCCTCGCCCCATCCAGAAGGAGATTATCCAAACTGTGGCCCACGCCACTGGGGTTCCAGTCGATCAAATTCAGGCCATGCTGCCTCAACTGATTCCGGCCATTATGGGTCTCCTCGGCATGGGCTCGGCGAAACCAGGCACCAGCGGCCAAAATGGGCTCCTGGAGGCGTTTCTGTCGGCTGAACCGGGGCAGGGTACGGATCTGGGTACCGTGATTACCTTTGCCGACCGTTTTCTGAATCCGCCAGCCCAGCGATAGATCCGCGTGGCGGGATAGTGTTCTAGGATGCTCCCACAACCTACCCCATCATCCGCCACAATGATGCTGAACCATCACTGCGTACCCCATGGGACAGACCATTACCGTTACCCAAGCCAATTTTGAAACCGACGTGCTGGTGCAGTCCGTCGATCAGGTGGTGCTGGTGGATTTCTACGCCACCTGGTGTGGCCCCTGCCAAATCCTCAAGCCGATGCTAGAAAAATTGGCCCAGGAGTATGACATCACCGTCGCGAAGGTGGACATTGACCAAAACCCCGAACTAGCCAAGGCCTTTCGGGTAGAAGGGGTGCCCGACGTGCGCATCGTCAGCCAGGGGCAGGTGATGGAGGGTTTTGTGGGAGTATTGCCCGAACCCCAAATTCGCGAATTGCTGACCAAGCTGGGGCTGAAATCCACCATAGACCAAGCCTTCGCCGCCTTTGATGCGGTGCAGGTCAGCGGCGATCCAGCGGCAATCCAGCAGGCCTTGACCGATCTGCTGACCCATTTCCCCGAAAATCCCGCTGTATTGATGACGGCAGCCCAGGTTTATCTGGGGCAGGGGGCCGTGGATCTGGCTCGCCAATATATCGATCTTGTTCCCACTCAGGATCGAGCTATGGCCTATGCGGTGGAGGGGTTACGGGAATTGATTACCCTCCATGAAACCCTAGCCGAACCCGCTGAGGACAATCCCCTAGACCTAGCCTATCGCCGGGGCTGCGAGGCCACCCTCTCCGGCGACTATGGCACCGCCCTAGAGCAATTTCTGGCCATTGTGCAGCAAAATCGACAGTTTCGGAATGACGGTGCCCGCAAGGCCATGCTGACGGTGTTTAAGCTGCTCGGCGATAGCAGCGACCTCACCATTACCTACCGCAAGCGCTTGATGCAGTCTCTTTACTAAGCGGCGGACTAAGTTACGGATTGAGCGACTGAGGACCAAGATCGGGCCGCTCTCTGCCCGATCTTGGGAGATCCACCTAAATTCCCCTTAACAAGGGTGGCTTTGGTGCTATTCCCCCTTAATTAAGCAGAGCTTTGACGCTGATTCCCCCCTGATTTAGGGGGGCTAGGGGGGATCCACGCCACACCAACGACAACGTCAGCTGTGGAACCTGATAACTTGGCTCGGATGTCAGCGGCACTTTGTTACATTCGGGCAAAAATCTAAACCTAGCCCCTGAAGTTGGAACGCCGCTATACCATTAAAGGCGTTAGCCCATTGGCAGTCGGTGCTTGTCCATGAATACCATCCAGTCTTCAACGGATCTCCTTTGGCATACCGTTGACGGAGATCAGGCCCTCGAACTTCTGGAGAGTAACCCAGAGACGGGCCTAGATGCCGAGGCGGTGGTAGTCCGACGCCAAACCTATGGCCCCAATGAACTGGAGGAATTTGGTGGGCGGCCTCCCTGGCGCATTTTGCTGGATCAATTCACCAACATCATGCTGCTGATGCTGATTGCGGTGGCGGTGGTGTCAGGGGTACTGTCTCTGCGGCACCAGGAGTTTCCGAAGGATGCCATTGCAATTTTTTCCATTGTCATCCTCAACGGAGTGCTGGGGTATTTTCAAGAAAGTCGGGCCGAGAAAGCCCTAGCGGCCCTCAAAAAAATGGCCTCCCCCAGCGTGCGGGTTTTCCGTGACGGACGCTCCCAAGAGGTGCCTTCCCCGGATTTAGTCCCCGGTGATATTGTGCTGATGGAGGCCGGAGATCAAGTACCCGCCGATGGTCGTCTGTTGGAATCGGCGAACCTGCAAGTGCGCGAATCAGCCCTGACCGGGGAAGCCCACGGGGCTAGCAAACAGGCCCAGCTTAGCCTGCCCGAATCGACCCCCCTAGCGGATCGAAAAAATCTTGTGTTCCAGGGCACCGAGGTGCTCCAGGGCCGCGCCAAGGTGCTGATTACCAACACGGGCATGAAGACCGAGCTGGGCCGCATCGCCACCATGCTGCAATCGGTGGAAAACGACCCCACCCCCCTACAAAAGCGGATGGATCAACTGGGCAATGTGCTGGTCAGTGGGTCGCTGATTTTGGTGGCGCTGGTGGTGGTGGGCGGCGTGCTGGTGGGCGGCTGGAAGGCCTTTGAGCCACTGCTAGAGGTAGCCCTCAGTATGGCGGTGGCAGTGGTTCCCGAAGGACTTCCTGCCGTGATTACCGTCACCCTGGCCATTGGCACCCAGCGCATGGTGCGCCGTCAAGCCCTCATTCGTCGTTTACCAGCGGTGGAAACCCTCGGTTCCGTTACGACGATCTGCTCCGATAAAACCGGAACCCTAACCCAAAACAAAATGGTGGTGCAGCACATTCGTACCCTATCCCACCAGTGGCAGCTGACGGGCCACGGCTATGATCCCACTGGCGAGTTTATCCCGACAGATCAGGGTGTGGATTGTGCACAATGCCCAGATTTACAACTGCTTCTGCTGGATGGGCTGCTGTGTAACGATGCCGTCCTGCAAAAAGAGGCTGGAGACTGGGCCATTTTGGGCGACCCTACCGAGGGAGCCTTGGTGGTGATGGCGGCCAAGGGTGGCTTGGATCGACACCACCTTACCCACGCCCTGCGGCGGGTGGCCGAGTTTCCCTTCTCCTCAGAGCGCAAGCGCATGAGCGTGGTGCTGGGCAGCGTTGACCAGTTAAAAGCTGCCATGGCTCTGCCCTTCGACCTGGCCACCTCGCCCTATCTCCTGCTGGCGAAGGGATCGCCGGAACTGCTGCTAGACTGCTGCACCCACGGTTTTGCAGGAGGTCAGCCCAGTCTCCTCAGTCCTGAAAATCGGAAACAGGTTCTGGCAGACAATACGGCTCTTGCGGCCAAAGGGCTGCGCATTCTGGGGTTTGCCTATCGTCCCTTGGATGTCATTCCCAACGAAGATCATCCCGATCAGGTGGAACAAGGGTTAGTGTGGCTAGGCTTAGTGGGCATGATCGACGCCCTACGCCCAGAGGTGAAGTTGTCCGTAGAACGCTGTCGGGCAGCGGGGATTCGGCCCATGATGATCACAGGCGACCACCAGCTTACGGCCATGGCCATTGCCCAGGATTTGGGGATCGTCAATCATCCAGCCAAGGTCGTCAGTGGCACTGAGTTGGAGGCCATGAATCAGGCGGATCTAGAACGGGTGGTGAAGGGGGTTAGCGTCTACGCCAGGGTCTCGCCAGAACACAAGCTACGGATTGTACAAGCCCTGCAAAAAGATCACCAAATCGTCGCTATGACCGGGGATGGCGTTAACGATGCCCCCGCCCTCAAGCAGGCCGAAATTGGCATTGCCATGGGTATCACCGGCACCGATGTCAGTAAAGAAGCCAGCGACATGGTGCTGCTCGACGACAACTTCGCTACCATCGTCGCCGCCACCGAAGAGGGGCGCGTGGTCTACACCAACATTCGCCGCTTCGTGAAATACATCCTCGGTTCCAACATTGGCGAACTGCTCACCATCGCCCTCTCGCCCATGCTGCTGCCGATTTTGGATGTGCCCCTTAGCCCCCTGCAAATTTTGTGGATGAACCTGGTCACCGACGGTTTTCCGGCCCTGGCTTTAGCCGTAGAACCCGCTTCCCCCGATGTGATGGAACAGCCTCCCCACGACCCTCAGGAAAGCATCTTTGCCCGTGGTTTAGGGGCCTATATGCTGCGGATTGGTTTAGTGTTCACCGTCATCTCCGTCACCATGATGGTGTGGGCTTACCACGAAGCCCAAGCCTACGTCACCCCCACCCTATCGGCAGACCGTTGGAAAACCATGGTCTTCACCACCCTCTGCATCGCCCAGATGGGGCACGCTATCGCTGTCCGGTCTGACAATCGACTGACGATAGAAACCTCCCCTTGGTCAAACCCCTTCGTGCTGTTTGCTGTGGTGATGACCACC
The DNA here is from genome assembly GCA_964635665.1 of uncultured bacterium. Classification (GTDB taxonomy): domain Bacteria; phylum Cyanobacteriota; class Cyanobacteriia; order Phormidesmidales; family Phormidesmidaceae; genus Nodosilinea. The sequence continues at coordinate 5,561 of CAZWNR010000077.1, forward strand.
GTGCTGCAACTGATGCTGATTTATATTGAACCCCTGCGCAACTTCTTCGGCACCCACCTGATCAGCCCCTTAGAACTGCTGATTTGTGTGGGCTTTAGCTCGCTGTTATTTGTGTGGGTCGAGTGCGAGAAAATCTACCGCCGCCTGCGGGGCAAGGTGGTGCGCACGTAGACTATTTCAGGCGGATCGTCTAATCCGCAATCAACCCCATACAAAACCCCCCGGAATCTCGGTGATCAACCAACGACTCCGGGGGGTTACAGCTTGCTGGAGGCTAGCCCTAGAGGCCGATGCCTTCGTAGCGCTGGACGGTGGTTTTGTCTAGCATCCGGCGACCGTCAATCACCAGGGGCGGGTTGGCCACGTCCTTCAGCAGGTCAGGCAGGGCGTTGAAGTCGGCCCAGCGGGTGAGCAACAGCACCACATCCACATCGGCGATAGTCTCTGCCAATGTTTCGCAGTACTGAATCGGCTGGTTTTCAAACAGCTTTTGAGCTTCGTGCATGGCCACAGGGTCAAAGGCTTTCACCTTAGCTGAACCCGCCAGCAACTCCTGAACGATGGGAATGGCAGGCGATTCCCGCATGTCGTCGGTGCCAGGCTTGAAGGCCAGACCAAGAACCGCCACCCGCACGGCATCCAGGCTGGGGAAGTGCTTGGATAGCCGATCCATCACCTGCTTGTACTGAACGGCGTTCACGTCAATGACGGCATTCAGCAACTGCATGGGCAACCCTTTCTTTGCCCCGTAGGCATTCAGCGCCTTCACATCCTTGGGGAAGCAACTGCCGCCAAAGCCACAGCCCGCTTCGATGTAGGTGGTGAAGGAGGGAATAATCCGTTCGCCGCTGGGCAGGATGGGGGTGAGCCGCTTATCCAAGTGCACGCCCTTGGTGACTTCGGTCACATCCACGCCGCCGATGGCTGCACAGAGATTACCGATTTCGTTGGCGAAGGAAATCATGGTCGCCAGCAGGGAGTTGGCGGTGTATTTGATCATCTCGGCGGTTTTGCAGTTGGTTTCCAACTGGTCTACGCCCTCGAACACCGCATACATTTCCCGCAGTACGCTCAGGCTCTTTTCGTCGATGCCGCCCAGCACAATGCGATCGGGGTACATAAAGTCGGGGATGGCTTCCCCTTCCTTAAGAAATTCGGGGTTCATGCCCACCCCAAAGTCTGCCCCAGCTTTCTTGCCAGAGGCTTCTTCTAGGATGGTGAGCACCACTTCGTCGGTGGTGCCGGGAACCACAGTGCTCTTCACCACCACCACATGGTAGGTGTCCTTATCCTTCAGCACCTCGCCAATTTGACGAGCCACGGTTTTGATGAAGGTGAGGTCGATCTCATCCCCCCGGAACGGCGTACCCACGGCAATTAGGGAGATTTCCGAGTTCATCACCGCATCCCGTAGGTCGGTGGTGGCGTTTAGCCGAGTGCCCACATTGGCCTTCAGCATCTCCTCTAGGCCCGCCTCATAAATCGGGGGAAGGCCTTGGTTGATCTGGTCTACCTTGGCTTGGTCAATGTCTACACAGGTGACTTGGTGGCCTTTTTCCGCCAAACAGGTGCCCGAAACAAGACCGACGTAACCGGTTCCAACGACAGATACTTTCATTTATGCGTCCTCCGCTTCGCGATTGCCGGAATACCAAACCAGGGAGCGCTTGAGTCCCTCTTCGACGGTGATACTGGGGTTATAGCCCAGGTGTTCCCGTGCCTTGTCGATGATTGGGCAGCGACGGTTGGGGTTGTCCACCAGATAGTCTTGGTCACTGCTGGCTTGTTTGACGACCTTGCCCTGGTATTCAAACAGTTCGCGAGCCAAATCCACCACCCGCTCGGCTAGGTTAGCCATGGAAATTTCGGGGGTTTCCACACCGATGTTGTAGGCTTCACCGGGGTGGCCCTTCACCAGGATTTTGTAGTAACCCACAATCGCATCGGTGATGTAGCAGAAGGTGCGGGTAGGGGAACCATCGGACAGCATGATGATGTCGCGACCGCTAAAGATGTCCCGCGCAAAGTCGGGCAGAACGCGGCGGTCGGTGATCTTCAGACCGGGGCCGTAGTTGTTAAAGGGACGGGCGGTTTTGATGGGCAAATCGTGCTGCAACGCAAAGTTGACGCAGAGGGTTTCCCCATAGCGCTTCGATTCGTCGTAGCAGGCGCGGGGGCCAGTACAAGACACATTGCCCCGGTAGGTTTCGGGGGTGGGGATATTTTCGGGGGTGGGGTCGCCGTAGATTTCGCTGGTGGAGTAGAACAGGAAGCCTTCGACGGGTTTGCCCTTACCCCGTTGCTGGAGGCAGTATTCCAGCAGGTAGCGCAGGCCATTCACGTTGGCGTCCATGGTTTCAATCGGGTACTTCCGATAGAAGGTAGGCGACGCAATGGAGGCGGCGTGGATAATGAACTGGAAATCGGGGATATCGGCGGGTAGGGGGTTGGTGATGTCGTGTTTGACCAGCACCAGGTTGGGGTTATCCGACAGGTTGGTCAGCCAGTCGGGAATGCCCCGGATGTAGTTGTCGTAAATGGTGAGATGGATGGGGGCGGCATTGGGGTTGGTTGCGTTCCAGTGCAGCACCGACTGCACCAGGTAGTAGCCTAAAAACCCTGCTCCCCCGGTAATCAATAGATTTTTGCCGGATAGAACCGCAAATTCTTCGGCTAGATGTTTACAGATATAGTCAAGATCGGCCTGGACAACAGCTTCAGCGGTATCCAGTGACATAATGCTAGGCGCTTGAACCATAGTGATTTCCTTAAGTACAAATTTGAATCAGCACAGGCACTGGGCCACGTTGAGGAGTAGAGATAGCCAGGCAGGGGGCACCCAGTTTGTTTCCCTGTCTAACTAGCTAGTCTAGCCCCGCCGCCTGGGGATTTCTCCCCACCGGGTCTCTACTCCGGGGCATCGAACGGCTAGGCCAAGGCGGGCACCTTGGCGCTGCCAAAGTAGGCATTTTGCTCGACCCGTAACTGGTGGGACACACTGTCGCTAGGTAGTTCCACATCGTCGTAGGTGAGCACCTGGTCTTTGCGTACCGAACGCTTCAGGCGGCAGCCTTCCGCTAGGCCCATCGGCAGCAGATTCTCGCCGCTGACGATATCGGCGTTTTCGCACTGGCCGTAGGTGTGGTAGCCGCCCAGCCCGTCTAGGGTTTGACCTGCCTCTAGATCAATTTTGGCGGTGGTAATCACGTCCACTACCGGCCCAGCAATGGGAGCAATAATCACATCCTTAAACAGGGCCACCCGCGCCGCCGACAGGGGCACCTCAAACACCGTCAGGTGATAGGGCACGTAGAAACTGTAGAGTGGGCCTTCTCCCAGCTTGCCGTAGTTGAGGTAGTGGGCCTGGGTGGGTTCGTTGCAGGTGGCATAGACAAACACACCAGGGCTTGGCTTGGGGCCAACCACATAGTCCACAATGCCGCCTAGGGCCGTGAGCTGATCTACGTCGTAGCGATCCAGCATATCGTCCACATGGCCGTTGTAGTGGTAGCCCAGCATCCCCCGTTGAGCGACTTTCATGCCCGTAGCATTGGCCACAATCGCCTGCTCGAAGGAAATCTTGGTGCCGTCTGCGAAGCTGGTCACCATGTGGGCGGTTTGGCCCCACTGCTTGGCAAAGCCCTCCTGGGTGGTGGGGTTGCGGTAGCGGTCTTGCAGGCCTTTAATGTTGCCGCACAGCACCGGGTTGAGGCCAATGCTTTTCACGAAGCGGTAGAGGTTGAGCTGAACCCCAGGCTGGTCGCCATCGCAGCCGGTGATAATCACCCCCGCTTGGTCGGCGTAGACCTTCAAAATAGGGCCAACGGTGGCGTCTAGCTCTGCGTTCATCAGCACGATGTGCTTACCGTGTTTGATGGCCGACAGGGTCACCTGGGCCCCGTATTCCACATGGCCCGTGGCTTCAATCAGCACGTCAATGCTCTCGGACTGACACAATACGTCCGGGTCGTCGGTGACGGCGTAGTAGCCCTGGGCAATGGCGTCTTCCAGTTCGCCCACGGTGCTCACTTGGCGCACCTTCTCGGCCCCCACCTTGGTGTAGGCGTCCTTGGCGGCTTCCACGGTGCGGTTGGCAATGGCCACTAGCTCCATACCGGGGGTATAGTTGATGATCTGGTTCACCACGCCCCGACCCATAAAGCCAGCCCCAAACATACCCACTCGTACGGGCTTTCCGGCTTCGTGACGGGCCTTAAGGGCAGTATCGACAATAATCATAGAGATACCTCTTGTTGGGTAGATTCAAGGGATAGCAGCGGCCATTCGGTGTCCTTGGCGGAAATGGTGGTCACCGCCAAAGGCCAGGTAATGTTGAGGCTGGGATCGTCGTAGCGCAGGCCACGCTCGCAGCCCGGTGTGTAGTATTCGCTCACCATGTAGAAGGCCTCGGAGCCATCGGTGAGCGCTTGGTAGCCGTGGGCAAATAGTTCTGGGACGTAGAGCCCCAGCCGATTGTCCGCCGAGAGTTCCACACCAAAGTGCTGCAAGTAGGTGGGCGAATCGGGTCGCATATCCACGATCACATGGTAGTTGGCTCCGCGAATGCAGCGGAAAAACTTGGCCTCAGCCGCCGGGGGAACTTGGTAGTGTAGCCCCCGCAGGGTGCCCTGGCGATGATTGGTGGCCAAGTTACACTGCACCCCTACGGGCTTGAGCCTGTGATCGGTAAATTCCTGGGTGCAAAAGGCTCTAGCGAAAAAACCTCGGTCATCGGCACGCGGGTCTAGGGAAATTACGAAAGCCCCCGCTAGGGGCGTTTCCTCAAAAATCATTCAGCGACTCCAGGCTAGTGAGCAGATAGGACTAGCAAATCGTTAAGGCCGACCCCTCGTTAGGAGAAGTTGGGCGGCGGCTAGCGCACTACCAAACTTTCCAGGGAGCGTTCCCAGATTTCCATAGATCTTCGAGCATGTTTTTGTCGCGTAGGCTGTCCATAGGTTGCCAAAAACCCTCATGGCGGTAGGCCGACAGTTGTCCCATCGAGGCGAGTTTCCGCAAGGGCTCATGCTCCCACATCACGGAATCATCGGCGATGAAGTCAATCACCTGGGGATCGAGGACAAAAAAACCGGCATTGATGTAAGCTCCGTCGCCATCGGTTTTTTCGGAGAAGGATTCAATGGTGGTTTGACCTTCGTGGAGCGCAATGGCCCCAAAGCGTCCAGGGGGCTGCACAGCGGTGAGGGTGGCCAACGTATTTTGCTGCTTGTGAAATTCGATGGCCTCCGTAATATTGACGTTGGCTACCCCATCACCGTAGGTAAAGCAGAAGGTTTCGTTGCCGATGTACTCGCGCACCCGCTTTAAACGGCCCCCGGTCATAGTGGATTCCCCGGTGTCTACCAGGGTGACCTTCCAGGGTTCGGCTTTGCCGTTATGCACATTCATTTGGTTATACCGGAGGTCGAAGGTGACATCCGACATGTGTAGGAAGTAGTTGGCGAAATACTCTTTAATTACATAGCCCTTGTAGCCGCAGCAAATGACGAAATCATTAATTCCGTGGCTGGAGTAGATTTTCATGATGTGCCAGAGAATTGGCTTGCCGCCAATCTCTACCATGGGCTTTGGTCGCACACTCGTTTCTTCGCTAAGACGAGTCCCTAAACCACCGGCTAAAATAACAGCTTTCATAATGCCCTCTAGAGTATGGTTGAACGCTGACCCTTACCGACCCCTTTGGACTCAGCCTAGGCAGGGCTACCTCGGAGCGGTGGTTCTGTCGGTCAGCATCCTCTGAACTATCGCACTGGAATGCATGGGAACATCTCCATGGCATGAAGTATTCCCCAGTTGGATGGGGAAATACACAGCCCTTGGAATGACGCTAGCCTACCAAGGCTAGATTCCAAGGGCGTGAGCCATGGGTGAAATCGCTGAGGTGCTATATGAAAAGGCTGTGAAGTGTCCGGATAGTCTGTGGTTCAGAGGATATTTGGTCAGCCAGTTTAGAACCCTGAGATGGTTGA
>CAZWNR010000078.1:0-11544 GCA_964635665.1 uncultured bacterium
CCCATTGTTTTTGCTCCATTTGTTGGCTGCGGTATTGGTGCAGTTCTAGGGCTTTGTCGCGGATTTTTTGCACGATGGCGGGGCTGGGGGTTTGGGGAAAGGGGAAGGTTTCAAAGCAGGTATTAGGTGTATAGCGCAAGTCGCCTTTGATAGTAGAGCTTTTAGCGACCACCCAAAGACGATGAATACTGGAAGTTAATACTCCCAGAATATAAAAATCTTCCGAAGCAACTACTACAGTTGAATCACCAGGTAGCCAAGTGATATCCGCTGGCATAAAAATAGACCACTTAGCATGTCTAGGAATATTAAAATATATACGCAGTTGCTCTAGAGCTTTACGCATCGCTTCGTTTGTGCGTTTAAATCGCCACCACTTTTCACGCAAAACAGCTTCTCTATTCTGTTCTCTTTCTGGCTTAACGTTCTCCTTAACATGCTGAAAAGGTAGTTTATATTGACTGGCTTCTTCTATCGACATATCCGAAAAATCAATAATCCATCTACTAGGACTACCATGAGGTTTTCTAGCCAGATCTGTAGCTCCTGAAAAAAGCTTTACCACCTCACGATTTTTAATATTTTCCTTAATCCACCTGTTGGCGGTATCTTCATTAATTAAGAAACCCTTGCCATTAGGTTGAGGGCCAACAAAAGAAAACTGATTATTTGCTTGAATGTTTTTTGCTACTGATACATCTATTTCTGACTTCAAAGCTGAATTAATACTTTCGACATTTTTATTGTCTAAATATGATTGTTTTGCGAGAGATTTTGACCAGTTCACAAGGCTTACAAAAACGTGGGCTTCTCCCGACCACGGCTGTGTCGAAATTGCTTCATGAATATATCCTCCATTTTGCGTGATGTAATCGAGCGATACAGATCGGCTCTTTCCTTGGCTGATAGAATTAGTTGCTACCAGCCCAGCTCGACCCTGACAATCAATATGATCATGAGCTAGGCGAAACCAATAACTTGCAAAATCAACTTGCGCTCGAATATCAGAAAACTTTTCAAATACTCGTTCAGCATAATTATCTCCTAGTTCAAGACGAATTCTGGAACCACCCAAAAACGGCGGATTTCCAATAATCGCGTCAGCCTTGGGCCATTCGGTAAACAGGGCATCTTGGCAGCGGATATTATCGTCTAGGGTATCTAGGGGCAAATTGGCTTCTGTTAGGCCGAGGCGGTCGATGGCGACTTTGCGGGCAATCATCAGCGTCACGCGGGCCAGTTCTACGGCAAAGGGGTTATTGTCGAGGCCAAAAAATTGTAGAGGCGTTACAAAACCCATCTGAATTTGTTCGCGAGGAGAGCGGCGGCGTTCGGCAATTTTGTCTAGCAGGTCTTGCTCAATTTGTTTCAGTTCTTGGTAGGCAATGTAGAGAAAGTTGCCAGAACCACAGGCCGGATCTAGCACTCGATATTGCTGTAGTTCTAGCTGTAGGGCATTGAGTTCGCCGATGGTGTTGGCCTGTTCAATGCGGTCTTCCCAATAGCGGGAAATGGTGGGGCGCACAATTTTCATAATGTCCGCCTCGGAGGTGTAGTGAATGCCGTGGGCGTGGCGTTCTTTGCTGTCGATAGCGGATTCAAAAATGCTGCCAAAAATAGCGGGGCGTACCTTGCTCCAGTCCTCTAGGGCCGAAATTTCTAGCAGCTTTAGCTCTTGTTGGGTGAGGTCAATGGGGTCGATGTGGCGAAACAGCCCACCATTGAAATAGTCCACCCCTTCAAACCGTCCGGCGGGAGTTTTGCCGGGGGTATTCATCTCCCGAAAAAGGCCCCCCAGCACATCATAGGAACTGGCCCCGGTTTGCAGACAATCTTGCACACAGGCCACAAACAGGCTGTTGGGCAACAGGTTGCGGTCTTCGGCAAACATGGCCAGCACACATTGCAACACAAACCGCTGGGCCACCAAGGCCGCCTCTGGTCGGTCAATGCGGCGAACGTGCATCAGGCGTTCTCGCAGGGTTTGGTATAGCTCGCCCATGCGTTTGGCGGCCTTTTCCGTCACCACCACCTGGTTGTTGCCAAAGACCGATTTCCGCTCCTGCACCTCCATAAAGCCAAAGGTGGCGGCTCGTTCCGGCAGTTGGGCCAAGGGCACGATGTCGATGGGCGTGTCGATTTGGGTATCGAAGTCGTAGACCCAAAATTCATCAAAATTGCACAGCATCACATAGCGAGGCCGATTCGGCACCGCCCGCTGCCAATAGTCGAACGCCTGGGAATAATGCTTGCTGAGGTCGGCCCCCCGCTTCTTCATTTCAATCAGCACACGGGGCTTCCACACCAGGTCGGCAAAGCCCGTTTTGCCCTTCTTACTGCCCTTGTGGATGCGTTCTTCGTAGGTGGCTCCGGCCTCGATAGCGCCCTCATGGCCAAAGGCGCGAAAAAACTTATCCAGAAAAATCGGGGCTTCCCCCTTTTCATCTCCCTTCAGGTATTCGGCCACGTAGTTAACGAAGGCTTGCAGAGGTTCGGCGATGGTGGACATAGGCACGGACAGGGCGCGGCCCCTAGGGTGGGCATATCCTCACATCTTAGTGCCCTTGTCGGAATAGGGGCTGGGTTGAGACATAGACGGCCTCTTTTTCTACGATTTCTCGTAACTGAGGTTTGAGTGCCTTCCAACTCACGAGATCAACCTTTTTACCCAAGTGATCTTCCAGATAGAACTTGACATCCATGTAACGATCAAAGGTGATCGGTGGTTCAAATTCGACCAGGATATCAATATCGCTTGTGGGTGTGGTTTCATCCCGTGCCACCGACCCAAACAGGGCCAGGGATTGTACTCCCAAATCCTTCAAGGCCGTTTGATGTTGCTTCAAGAATTCCAGAATCGTCTCACGCTGCATAGTGGATATCCTTATCTGCCGAAGGATGCTAGGAAAGATCAGCCTCTCGGTGCTCCTCTCGGATCATCTCAAAAACGTTAGCGAGTTCCTGCTGGGCTTCTTCCCAAGTGGCACCCCAGGCATGGCATCCGTCGATAGCTGGCACGTAGGCGACGAATGTACCGTTATTATCCGGGCGCAGAACCACCGTGTAGTCATGGAGTGAGCGCATCTATCGAACCTCCGGTATCTGTGTATAGACAACTAGACAACCTTCGATAGCTTCATAAAGATTTTCTAGTAACTCTTCAAAGCTATCACCCTGAATAGCACAGCCAGGATCAGATCCCCCTAGATTCTATCGGTAGTAGATTTACCTGACACCCCCCTTACTAAGGGGGGCTGGGGGGGATCTTCACGGTGCACCCCATCACGTGAAGCCCGCTCATAGATTACCTTGCCTTCTCGGAGAGCGGGTCTGAGAATGGGGCCGACTAAATCTCCATACTCGGCAATTTCGGCGGGGGTTGTCACCACAATATCCTTAGCAACGGGTAAATCTGCCAAGATGCTGCGGATAGCAATGGTCGTTTCTCGTTTGTGCTTTAGCTCTGGAAACACCACTAGCAGATCAATGTCGCTATCTGCGGTCGCTTCTCCCCTGGCATGGGAGCCAAACAGGATAATTTTGAGGGGATCAAACTGCTCAACGATGCGATCCGTCATCACTTGGAGCCAGGGAACCGGAGTGGGTGGCAAGGGCATAGGCCAGCGGAGAACGGGTGCAATAGTGGCATGATAGCCCCGAATTAGGGCATCGGTGCAGCTTTGAAGTTAGTCAAAAACTCGGTGGCCGCTTGTGCTGACAGGGGGGCCGCAAAGAAATAGCCCTGCCCCAGATCGCAATTCAATTTCTGCAAGTAGTTGAGTTGTTCTTCGGTTTCAATACCTTCGGCAATCACCTTAAGCCCCAAGCGATTGCTGAGGGTAATGATGGTTTTGACAATTTCAGCATTTTTGGGGTTGGTCTCGATTTGCATTACAAAAGAGCGGTCAATCTTAAAGGCGTTGACTGGCAGACGGTGCAGATAACTTAACGACGAATAGCCCGTACCAAAATCATCAATACTGACCCGAATATGGCGGGCCTGTAACTGTTCTAGCACCAGCGCCATGGCTTGAATTTGCTCAATCAGCATACTTTCGGTAATTTCGAGGGTGAGGTATTTTCCGTCTAACCCAGTGTCCACGAGAATGCGATCAATGACACTTAGGGCCTCGGTCGCCATCAAGTCGTTAACCACCATATTGCTACTTACAATTAAATCCTGGTGATCGGGGGATTGCTGTTGCCAAGTAACCAACTGTTGGCAGGCGGTTTTGAGCACCCACTGGTCAATGGCGGCAATTAAGCCCGTTTCTTCGGCCAGGGGAATAAATTTACCCGGCGGAATAAAGCCTCGGGTGGGGTGCTGCCAGCGCACCAAGGCTTCAAACCCGGCCACCCGATGATGCCGCAGGTTAATGACGGGTTGATAGTAGACCACTAACTCTTCTCGCACCAAGGCAAGGCGCAAATCATGCTCCATTTGCAAGCGTTCTAGGGCCTGAATGTGCATGGTTTCGTTGAAGAGAGCATACTGATTTCTCCCCTTGGCCTTGGCTTGGTAGAGGGCGATATCGGCATCACGCAGGACATCGGCCGCCGTCTGGTAGGTGGAATTTCCCAGGACAATACCGATGCTCGTTTTGACAAAAATCTCCCGTTCGCCCAGCATCAGGGGTTTTTGAAACTCCTGAAGGAGTCTCTCGGCTAGACGGACGGGGGTTTTTACGTCGGCAATGCGATCAACCAGCACCACAAATTCGTCGCCACCCAGGCGAGCAGCTTGGTCGGCGGGGCGAATTAGGGATCGCAGCCGTTGGGCTATCTGGGTTAAAACCTGATCGCCCACCGCATGGCCGAGGCTATCGTTGATGACTTTAAAGTGGTCGAGGTCTAAAAATAACACTGCAAAACTTTGTCGCCGGGAGGCTTGGGTGCGCTGAATCAGCCCTGTGATTTGCTGGGTGAGAAAATCGCGGTTAGGCAAATCCGTGAGGCTATCGTGCAGGCTGTTGTAGCGCAGTTGGGCTTCGTCCTGTTTACGCTGACTGACATCGCGAAACACCACTACCCCGCCCAAAACCTGGCCGTTACCATTCTGCAGAGGGCGACCCGACACCTCCAGATACAGCCCTTGGGGGCAGCGCTCATTGCGGAGGATCACCTCCATGTGATCAAAGGCTGAGCCCTGCGCGGCTCGCCAGAGGGGAATTTGCTCTGGGGGGCAGAGGGTGTCGTCGGGCAAGTAAATGCCCCAATGGGTACCCCAATGCTCAGGATCAACGGTGCTGGGCAATTCGATCTGGGTAATTTGCGCCGCCGCTGGGTTTTGTAGGATGATCTCCCCGGCGTGGTTTGCCACCAGCACGCCATCGGCCAAGCTGTTGAGGATGGTTTTTAGCAGGTTGCTCTGTTCCTCAAGTTCCTGGGTGCGCTGGTGCACTAGGTTTTCTAGGTCTTCGTTGAGCCGTTGCAGGGCCAGTTCGGCCTGTTTGCGATCACCCACATCGGCGATATAGCCCACCATTTCTACGGGATTACCCTGGTCGTCCCGCAGGAGCCGCAGTTCATCCTGTATCCAACGGTAATAGCCCCACTTATCTAGCAGGCGGTATTCGTGGGTGTGATATCCCTGACTAAATAGGGCTGAGAGGTCGTTCAATACCCGATCAATATCCTCAGGGTGCAAATGGTTCAGCCAAAAGTTTGGTTCACTCAGCCATTCCTCCGGGGTGTACCCCAAAACCCGTTGAACATTTTCACTGATAAAGGTACAGCTGAAATCGCCCGTGGGCCGACAGGTATAGATCACAGCGGGGCTGGCCGACAGCAAAAACTGTAGCCGCTCTCGCAGCCGCTGCATCTCTTGTTCAACCCGTTGCCGCTCGCTGATATCGCGAAAAATTCCTTGGGCCACCCACTGACCGTTGATCTCGATTAAGGTCGCGGTCACTTCTACCGAGACCCGGTGGCCATCCTTGCACTGTACGAGATTGGGTATGGGCAGATGGCTCCCCTGCCTCATCAGCGTGGCAAAGTTAGTCTTGGCACTGGCGAGGGTTTCTGGAGGATGGATCTGAGAGATGTGCATGCCCAGCAATTCCTCTCGGTCATAGCCCAACAGCACCAAGGCTCGTTGGTTTGCATCTAGGAGATAGCCCCCCTGATCCGCCATCAGAATGGCATCACTGGCTCCATCCATGAGCCGCCGATAGCGAGTTTCGCTCTCCTGGAGAGCCACCTCCGCCTGTTTGCGATCCGTAATATTGCGGACTACCACCAAGGCTTCATCGGCGCTGATGGGGCCAATCCGAATTTCTTCATAGACAAGGTGGCCGTCTCGCTCTAGCTGATGCTCATAGACTTCTACTTCGCCGGTGGCTACAGCCCGCTGAATACTGGCCAACTGGCGTTGGAGTAAGGGTTCTGGCAATACTTCGGCCAGGTGATCGACTATCGGGGAGAACTGATCGGAGGCATAGTTGGAGTAAGCCACCGTGCGACAGTGCCCCGTGGTACTCACGCGCAGCAACAGATCGGGTAGCGCCTCGATCACCATCCGCATCTGGGCTTCACTGTCTTGCAGAGCCGCCTCCGCCTGTTTGCGATCGGTAATGTCAAAATTGATTCCAACCGCTCGAATCGCCTCCCCTTCGGAATTCCGCTCATGGAAGGCATAGGCCTTAATATGGCGCACGGCTCCATTGGGGTGCACGACCCGAAACTCAGTATCGTAGGGCTGTGCTTCCCTTACCGACTGAGCCGCTGTGGCCTGGGCCAAGGCCAGGTCGTCGGGATGAACCCGTTGCTCCCAATCTGCCACGGTACCGTCAAACGCCTGGGGCTCGATGCCGTAGAGCTCGCACATGCGATCATCCCAAATTAGATGGTTTTGGGTGATGTCGTACTCCCAAATGCCAAATCGGCCCGACTGCAAAGCCAGGGTTAGCCGTTCTGACAACTGATGAAGCTCCACTTCTTTTTGCTTCAGGTCGGTGATGTCGCGCAGGATGCCAGCAAAGGCGATGGGTTGCCCGGTGTGGGGATCGTTAATGGCAAAGGCGCTGTGGAACATGGGGATGGCCCCCCCGGTACGCAGATGGCGCAGCCGAATTTCTCCCTGCCAGGTGTCTCCTTGGCGCAGGGGGGGCAGCACGGTGCGGGCGATTTCCGGCCAATCCTCAGGGAAATGGAAATCTGCAATGGTATGGGCCGTCATGTCGGCGGTGTCGTCTAAACCCACCATCCGCCGCCCAGCCTGGTTTAGATAGGTCATCACCCCGTCTGGGGTGGCCGTGGTGATAAAGTCGGTGCTGTTTTCCACCAGGGCCACCAGCATTTGACGCTCGGCTAGGGCTTGCTGAAGCTGCCTGTTGGCCCGTTGCAGGTCTGCCGTGCGAGCCTCCACCTGGTTCTCTAGGGTTTGGTTGAGTTGCTGTAGGGCCAGAATAGCGGTTTCTCGCTCCATCTCAGCACTGACTCGGGCGGCAAAAATCCGCAAGATGTCGGTGGCCCGCTGGGGGTGAGCCAGCGGTTTAGAGTCGATCACACACAGACTGCCAAGGGTGTCTCCAGCTAGATTGGTGAGCCGCACCCCTAGGTACGACTCGGCTCCGATCTCCTTCAACAGGGGGTTGTCAGGGAACCGCTGCTGGAGGGCCTCGGGGCAGATATAGATGCCCTCGGCCATGGCCACCCCACAGGGGCTTTGGCACAAACTGCCGGAGAAGTTGGAATGAAGTTCACCGTTGGCCCAAAAGGCATAGGTACTGAAGGTTTCCCCCAGCCGTTTGGAGATCATGACATACTCAACATCCAGGGTGGTCGCCACGTATTCCGCTAGAGCAGGGAAGAAATCTGGCCCGGTGAGGGCAGCGGCCCCTTCCACCAGATCTTGTAGTTCTTGCTCCGCCTGTTTGCGGGCGGTAATGTCTTCTACCACCGCAATCAGGTAGAGGGGATGCCCGGCCTGATCGCGCATCAGCGACACGGTCAGATGGCCCCACACCACCGTTCTATCCTTACGGATGTAGCGCTTTTCGAGGGAATAGCTAGACCGAGCTCCCGCCAGCAGTTGGGAATAGACCACCAGATTAGCGGGCAGGTCGTCGGGATGGGTGATGGCTTGAAAGGTGAGATTGAGAAGTTCCTCGGCGGTGTAACCCAGAAAGTGACATAACCCCGGATTTACCCGCAGTAAGCGTCCGTCTAGGGATTCTTGGGTCATACCCACGGCGGCCTGCTCAAAGATGGCCCGAAAGCGTGCTTCACTCTCCCGCATGGCTTGGTCACTGCGGCTTTGATCGATGGCCAAGCCAGCCAGCTTCACGACAGTATCCACCAGTACCTCATCTTGGGTAGTGGGGCGATAGGGGGTGAAGTGGTACTGGGCAAAGGTGCCTAATACCTGGCCTGAGCGGGAGATAATCGGCACCGACCAGCAAGCCCTCAAACCGTGGGCGAGGGCCAAATCACGGTAGTCCTCCCACAGCGGATCGGTGGCAATGTCAGTCACAATCACCGCTTCTTGACGGAAGGCGGCGGTGCCGCAAGAGCCTGCCTTTGGCCCGATCTCGATGCCGTCAATGGCCCGCTGATAGGCGATGGGTAAACCGGGGGCAACCCCATGCCAAAGCTGTTGGCCATCCAGCAGTAAAATCGATCCCAGCATCCCCTCGCATTGGGCTTCGAGGGTGAGGATGAGCCGATTCAGCACCTCAGGCAGCGGCGTATCTAAGACCATGAGCTCCAGCACGTCCCGCTGCCTTGCCAGCAGTTGGGCATGGCGGACCTGTTCTACCTCCAGGCGTTTGCGATCACTGATGTCAAGGCTGACCCCCACAAACCCAATCGGTTCTGCCTGCCCATCGCGCAGCAGCGAATCCACCACATGGATAGACAGCAGGCTGCCATCCTTACGCCTCACCTCAAACTCCCCTTGCCAATGGCCCTGTTCGGTCACCGCTTGCAGGATGTGCTCGGCCTGTAGGTGCAACGCCTGGGGTACCAGAATATCGCTCACGTTGGCCCCTAGGGCTTCGGCGGCGGTCCATTGATACAGGTCTTCCGCGTACTGGTTCCAGTAGGTGATCTGCCCATTTAAATCGGTGGCCACAACCGCCTGACGCACCTGGTGCAGCAGAGAGGCCTGAAAGGCGATCTGGGCTGCCGCCTGCTTGGGCTCTGTCACATCAATCTGAATGCCGATTAACCGGATCGGGTTGCCCTGGTCGTCGTAGGTAAACTGACCGATGTTACGCAGCCAGTGAATGGTGCCATCGGGCCAGCGCACCCGCACCTCTAGGTCGAGGTTGGCCTGGTCGGCCAGGGTTTGTAAAAAGATGGCGTCGGCCCGCTCGCGGTCGTCGGGGTGGATGGCATCTAACCAGTTGGCATAGCTAGCCTTGTGGCGATTTGCCGTATAGCCAAGCAGTTCAAAATTTTCCTCACTCCAGGTCAGGCGGTCGGTGGGAATATCCCAGTCCCACACCCCGGCCCTAGCGGCCTTAAGGGCCAGAGAAAGCCGTTGGTGACTCTCCCGCAGAAAGGCCATGATCTGGTGGTAAGCCGTGACATCGGTGCCAATGCCCAAGACCACCCCTTGGTCATAGCCCGGCCAGCTAAACGGTAGCTTATGCCAGTTCAGCCAGTGCTCTGCCCCCTCGGCATCAACCTCATGCTCTTCGGTAATGAGCAGTTCCTGCCGGGTCTCGATCACCGCTCGATTTTGCCGCCTAAAGGTCTCAACCTTGGCAGCCGCTAAATGAAAGTCCGAGTCTCGACGGCCCACCATCTGCTCAGGGGTGATGCCGTAAAAGTCAGCGATTTCCTGATTGGCTAACAAATAGCGCCCGGCCCAGTCTTTCACAAAAATTTTATTGGGAACCTGGTTAATGACCGTTTTAAGCAGGTGGCCTTCGATCTCTAGGTCCTGCCTACTCTGGTGGGTCTCAACCGCATTTAAGATCCTTTTTAGCGCCAAGGGCAGCAGCGGCCCCTGAAACCCTGCGGGGTCTTTAATCAAGTAATCATGACCACCCTCAGCCAGCCATTCACTGAGGTTTTCTATCTCATCAACGGCGGCGATGGCAACCGCATAGTAGGGGCACTGGGTGGGGGCTAACTCAGCCTGGGAGAAAAGGATTTGCAGTAATTGGAGGGGAGCAAAAACCAGATCGCCAGCGGCTAAATGACTGTACTCGACAGAGGCAGGTAGCGGGTCTAAAAACTCCAGATGATCGGTTACACTCACCTCTTTGAGGAGCTGGGTGAGCCTAACCCGGTCATTCTCAATCTCGCCCCAAAACAGAATTCGCATAGGTAAAAAGCCGAAGCTATAGTATTCGTTAGGTGACCCCTTTTCCCGATGGTTAACTGAAACGACCTTTCTAGTATCTGACGACCCTTAAGACTTTATAGTGACTTCCAGTTAAGCTAGGTATCCGTTGCCCAGGTTGTTGATCTTCTCTCCCCTTAACTGACTGCGGGCTATGCTACCCGCTTGATAAAGTAGACCCAGGGAAAGGGGCTGACCCTAACCAAGCAAAATCGACAATATCGAACCTATCGATACATTGAACAGCTCCCGTAGACATGAAGGCCGGAGTCCACGATTTCGAATAACTGAGTCTACGATCTTAGCTGCCAATTCAACAAAACTGCCAACAAGCCAATTATATTTTTACCTCATCCGCCACATTGCTCCTTAATCATGAATAGATTTTAAGATAAATAACGATTTTATTAGGAATTTCCTTTCAAGTTCGGCCTCGTTTTAGTAGGTTATATCACTTAGACAAGTTAGGAATTTCTTCAATTCTGGCATCTAAGTCATCCAGGCCAAAATAGGCCTTGACGTAACTATTCCAAGGTTTTAGATAGCTAAGCAGCACGAGGGATCAGGGCTATAGCTATCTCACCTGGGCTAGGAGATTTAGACAACGGTCTAACGTTGGGACGTTCTGACCTTTAAAAGAGCAATGTCTCAACTAGACCGGCTACGGCTATCACTCCAACCTAAGGGTTCCCTGCCTCGGCAATTCCACCCAGTTTTTAGGATATTCTTTACATTTAGTAATCTTTAGACAGATATTGAATTAACAATGGCCCAGGGCTCGATGGCAGAAATAGCCCTCCTAGGCTCGCAAAGCTCAGGCCGTTGCGGTGTGATAGACCAGTGGTGGGATAGACCAATCGTTAGGGTTCCAGCATCTCTAGCACAGCCTTGGGTTGCAGCTTGTTTTTGAACCACACGATGGGCACGGGCACATGGTTAATGTCCACCCCCGCCTTTTCCAGGTTCAGCCGCTCAGAAATAGCGAGGATTAGGTTGGTGCGGTCGGATTTGCGAACCTGGGCGAACTTTTTGCGCAGGTATTCCGGTCGCCAATAGCCGACGATTTCTAGCAAGTATTCCCGTCCATCGGTGTGGACGAGGCGAAAATCGGGAATCATAACGCTGCCGGGGATGGGGATCAGGTCTACTTCGCGCTCTAGTTTCCAGGGAGAATCGGTGGGCCAGCGGTTGACGAAGGATTCTTCGATCTGGCTGTCGTAGTGTTTGCCGGGGGGGTAGTTGGTAACCAG
>CAZWNR010000079.1:0-11494 GCA_964635665.1 uncultured bacterium
CCCTGCCCCCGCTTCCTCATCCCCGGCCTGCTGCCCAAGGAAGAACCCGAAGACATCCGCCTAGAGGGCGACACCCTAGAATTTCAGTACCACTACCGCATCCTGCCGGAGAGCGTGCTGTCGCGGTTCATCGTCCTCAGCCACGACAAAATCCACAACCACATCCACTGGCGCAGCGGCGTCATGCTGGCCTACCGCGAGGGCGACGAGGTCTACAACATGGCCCGCATCAAAGCCGACCCCGAAGACAAAAAAATCTTCATTGCCATCGCCGGACGAGAGACCACCCGCCGCGTCTTTCTCTCCCTCATCCGCGACACCTTCACCAAAATCCACAAGAGCTTCGCCGATTTAGAAGTCACCGAATGGGTACCCGTCCCCGGCCACCCCGACCATCCTCCGCTAGATTATCAGGAATTAATTGGTCTTGAGGCCATGGGAGTGCATGATTACCCTATTGGAAAACTTAGATTTAGAATTAATTTAAATCAAATACTCAACGGATATGAAGCATCAGAAGCAAGACTAAGAAAAAGCTTAATCCTTCAGAATCCAGAAGAAATCCAAGGAGAGAAAACATCTGAAGGAGTTGAGATTAGAATTTTTGATATCTCAGAAGATCAATATAGCAAGGATGATAATGCCCGGAAGGATGACATCCAAGGAATTGGCAAAAAAATAAGAAGATTTTTTGATGAGATCACACAATGAGCCTTCGAGAAATATTAGGACTTAAAAAAAAGTCCCCAAGAAAACTCAAATCCTTGTGTTTAATTTTCCCTGAATCGCATGGAAATTTATGTGATTTTGTGGCTGAGCATATACATAGAAGTTTTTTTCTTCCATGCATCTCGATAAAATACTCCCGAATAAACAAAGAGGATATTGCTAAGATTGGAGGCAAGTTAAACCCTTCTTGCATCTTAGCTGTTGGCTACTTAGGAAAACTTCTGCCAGAAGGCTTTTATAAGCTGGGAATGGCACATGTGCACAAAGGCATAGTCATTTTGATCAATCTTAGCCCATCCGACGAGATACTTGACAAGATCTCTAAGGGAGAGTCTATTGACAGAGATATTCCAAAATTTGTAAGATACCACTATTACATATGCTTCTCAAGTAAGTCTTCGGAAGAGTTTATTCGGACTATGGAGGAGCTTTTATCTATGATTATTGGCAATGACTTAGATAAGATTCTTTACCGAAAAGCACTTGAAGTTTGCGAAAGTTTGGAAGGCATCTCTGGTCGAGTGATTGAGAAGCGAACTGAGGCTGAGTTTATATGCAAATTAAAAGATGAAGTTCAAAAGTCGAAATACATTTACAATCAGCAGTTACTATATTCTCTGTATGAAGATGATGATGAATCATTGCAAGCCAAGCTACTGTATCTGATAGCAAGAAGAGAATCGCAAGTAATTGATTCGCTGGATACGGCCAATTTGACAAGAGATATGAAATCAGAAAGAATAAGTCAGGTATTCAATTACTACAATAATTATATTGATGGGGATCAATTTATTAATCAATATGGCGCTGGAGACAATGTCGCAGGTGATCGTATACAAGGAAATAAGTCAGTAGGCGGTAATGGTTGATAATCACAAGCTTCCTTATGGCCCTACTATTCAGTTGCTCGACGTGGTGGCATTCAAAGAGGATCTACCCGATCATCATCTGATGGCTGGGTAGGTGGGCACCTTGGTCGAACAATTGGCCCCTGATGTTTACGAAGTAGACTTTAGCGACGATGACGGCCAAACCTATGCGATGCTGCCGTTACATACCAGCCAATTGATCAAACTCTACTATGCCCCCGATATCTTTTCCGCAGAGGATTTAGCAAAAGGTTCAACCATGGCCAACACAATTCATCAACACGGCAGCGGCGACAACATCGCCGGGGATAAGGTACTGGGTGACAAGGTAGCGGGCAACAAAATTGGCACGCAGATCAACGGGGGCAACATCGCCAATGTGGTCAACGAGGCCAAGGATCAGGCCCAGGTGGTGGCGGCAGGGGTGAACCAAAGCAGTGGCGTTTCTACCGCAGAATTGTTGGCCATCATCGCTAGCTTGCGTCAAATGGCAACCCAGTTTCCCCCAGCGGTGCAAGAAGATCTCATCATCGACATTGACGATGTGGAAGCTGAGATTCAGAAGCCCGAAAAAGAGCGCAGTTTGCCGAAGCTGAAAAAGCGTCTGATGGCCCTGGCTACGGCGGCGGCACTGATGGCCAGCGGAGTATCGGCCACCAACGACTTTGTGGATAACGTCATCGACCTGAGCGGCAAACTGGGGATTGAGCTACCCCTGCCGCCCCAGCCCTAGCCCCGCTGCCAAGGGGAGAACCCCGCAGGTAGGATAGGGAGTAGGCGTATGGCTTGGGAACCTGGTACCAGGGGCCAGCGTCTGGCAGACATTGGGCCGACTGGTGCGGCTGGGTCTGCAATTTATTCTTAGAGTTATGGTTAACGCGAGTCATGGTTAACGCGGCTATGGTAAAAGCTGGATTCCGTGGGGTAGTTGCCCTGGCGGCTGGGTTGTCGTTGTTGGGGGCGGTGGCCTGTAGCCCTGTGGTGCCGGAGGATGGAACCGTTCAGACGGAAGCGGAGGAGGCTGCGGTTCAGCGGGATCCCGATACCCTGCGGTTGCTCTACGGTCGTTCTGTGGTTACCCTCAACCCCCACTTGGCCACGGGCTATCAAGACTTTGAAGCCGCTCGCCTCAGCTACGAACCCCTAGCCAGCTATAACCAGGCGGGGGAACTGGTGCCCTTTTTGGCCGCCGAAATTCCCACCGAGGAGAATGGGGGCCTTGCCGAAGACGGCACCAGCGTCACCTGGACGCTGCGCCAGGATGTGACCTGGGCCGACGGTGAGCCCTTCACCGCCGAGGATGTGGTGTTTACCTTCGAGTTCATCCGTAACCCGGAAGTAGCCGCCGCCACCGCCCAGTATTACGAGGGGGTGGAATCGGTGGAAGCCCTAGACGATCATCGGGTGAAAATTACCTTCACCAGCCCCACCCCAGCCTGGGATGTGCCCTTCACCGGGCAAACGGGGATGATTTTGCCCCAACACCACTACGCCGACTACAACGGCCTCAATGCCCGCGAGGCCCCCGCCAACCTTCAGCCCGTGGGTACTGGCCCCTACCAGGCGATTGGCTTTGAACCGGGTACGGTGATCTACGCAGCCAACGCCGATTACTGGGATGGTGCCCCCGCCTTTAAGCGAGTAGAGCTTCAGGGGGGCATCGCCCCCTACGCCGCTGCGCGGGAAGTCATGCAACGGGGCAGCGCCGACTTTGCCCACAACCTTCAGGTGGAGGCCGAGGCCCTAGCCGCCCTAGAGCCTAACGCCCTGGGGCAAATTTCCTACCTGTTTGGGGCACAGGTGGAGCGGATTATGGTGAACTTTGCCAACCCCTTTGCCCGTACCGAGGAGGGAGAGCGGGCCAACGCCCAGACCCCCCACCCCTACTGCAGCGATTGGCGGGTGGGACAGGCCATCAACCTCGCCGTGGACCGAGACACCATTGCCGATCAGCTCTACGGGCCAGCCGGAAAGCCCACCGCCCAGTTGGTGGTGGCCCCAGCGGACTATCTCGATCCTGACCTAAGCTACGAGTACAACCTGGTGAAGGCCAAGCTGCTGCTAGAGCAGGCGGGCTGGGTAGACACCGATGGCGACGGCATTCGCGACCAGAATGGCACCCCCCTAGAGGTATTGTTTCAATCCTCGGTGAACCCCGTGCGGCAGCAAACCCAGACCATCGTGGCCGACAGCCTGAAGGAGTTGGGCATTGATGTGCAAATTGCGCGGGTGCGGGTGGATGAGTTTTTCTCCGCCAACCCCGACGACACCAACAGCCTCAACCACTTCTATGCCGACATGCAGGTCTATTCCACCGGCAACGAAAGCCCCGACCCCACGACCTACCTGGGCTGGTGGAGCTGTGAGAACATCGCCTCCCAGGCTAACCAGTGGCAGGAACCCAACAACGCCCGCTACTGCAACCCGGAGTACGACCGTTTGCTGACCCAGGCCAAGGCCGAATTGGATCCCGAAAAACGCACCGAACTGTTCCAGGAGATGAACCGCGTCCTAGCCACGGATGTGGCCGTGATTCCGGTGGTGCATCGGGCCATGGTCAACGCTGTGGCCAACCGCCTCGACCAGGTGGAATTTACCCCCTGGGATGCCAGCACCTGGGCCATCAAAGACTGGACGCTAGCCCCTGCCGAACCAGAGCCTGCCGAGGATCAAGAGGGATCGTGATCGGTTTGGCCAGGAAGCCCAGCCAGTCCTTCCCCTGAAAGAACTTGGGTCTTTCCAGGGGAAGGCCCCTGGCCAAAGTTACTATAGGTATTAGCCTAGCCAAAACCATGGCCAGAAGGTAGATAGGCGGAGAGGGGGCGTTTGGGGTGTGGCCTTCGCCTTCAACCGCCATCCTTAACAATTAAGATATCTAGCCTTTTCTCCTCTGGGAGGATGGGTCACCGATAGGATATTAGTTTATTAATTCTCTACTTCATAACAGGCTTTATTTGACTAGAACCCACTTGAAATGGGCCCTTTAAGCCCTTAAACAAGCGAATGCCTAGGCCTTTTTCTGGTAGTGCCGAACAAGTTGTTGACCGAGCAGTACTTGACTCCATAGGGCTGTTCCTAGAGCAGTATAGTCAGCGCCATCAGCTGACCCTCATCACCGAAGTCGAATATTCCCTAAGGTCCCTGACTCAAGAGCGGTTTTGGGGGCTGCTTGGCCCTGGATTGGGGCTGGTGCTGCGGGTGCAGAGCCTCCCCCAGGATAGCCAAGGCAAAGCTGCGGGCGCTGCTTCCGCCGAGGCGGTTCTGCTTCAGCTCTTGATGGATCCCCCTGACGTCCGGGCTTGGTTAACCCAATTGGGCGAAGGACTAGGGGATGCATCCCAGCGGACTCGACTGATTGCCCTCGGCAAGAGCCTGGGCGACCCCAACCCAGCGGCCCAAGCGCAGTTTGTGTTGGCGTGGCTAGACTTTTGCACTACGGCTCTGTCGCCTTTCACTTGCAAGCCCGTGCAAAAACGCCTAGATCGGCAGCTAGAGCGCAGCCTACTACTCAACCAGGTGGTCACCAAAATCCAGGAAAGCTTAGACCTCTCGGTCATTTTGCAGACCACGGTTTCAGAGGTCCGCCACTTTCTCCAGGCAGATCGCCTGCTGATCTACCAATTCGCCCTCGCCCAGACGGATTCCGATCCCCAGGAGATGGCCGTTGCCCCTAGCGCTCCACCCTTCGACCCCGCCAAGGCCCACCTCCCGGCCCAGGCAGAAAAGGTCGCCCTAGGGGGGCCGATTATCGCCAATCCAAGGGATCGACAGGGTGGCTACATCACCTACGAAGCCAAGGCCACCGAGACCCTGACCTCGGTGCTGCACTACACCGAAAATTTTTGCTTTAGCCGATCCGAAACCTGCCGGGCACGCTATCTATCGGGCAAGACGGTGGTGGCAGACAACGTCGATGAGACCTATACGGCGGTGCCCTGCCTGCTCGATTTTCTACATCAGGTGGAGGTGAAGTCGAAGGTGGTAGTGCCCATTGTGGTGGGGCAGCAGTTGTGGGGACTGTTGATTGTTCACCAGTGCAGTGCCCAGCGCCACTGGGAAGCCTGGGAAATTGAGTTCCTGGGCCACATTGCCGAGCACCTGGCCATCGCCATCAACCAAGCTCAGCTCTACCAACAGCTTCAGCAACAAACCCAAAACCTAGAGGTCTGCGTGATTGAGCGCACCCAGGATTTGCGGGATGCCCTCGCCGCCGCCCAGGCCGCCAACCGGGCCAAGAGTGACTTTTTGGCCACTATGAGTCACGAGCTACGCACCCCCCTCACCTACATCATCGGCATGTCGGCCACACTACTGCGCTGGTCACTAGGGGATCTCAGCGAACGCCAGCGGGACTACCTCAGCACCATCCACACCAGCGGCGAACACCTCCTGGCCGTGATTAACGACATTCTAGAGGTGTCAAAAATTGAGTCGGGTCGCACCGTCCTAGAGGTGCGGGAATTTTCCCTCACGTCCCTCAGCCGCCAGAGTGTGGATGCTTTTCGCGCCGAAGCCGCCAAAAATAGCCTAGATGTCGTTCTCGACCTCAAAATCTCCCCCGACCAAGATCGGTTCGTGGCCGATCCGCGTCGGGTGCGGCAGATTCTCAGCAATCTGCTCAGCAACGCCGTCAAATTTACCCCGGCAGAGGGCAAGGTGACCCTGCGGGTGCGGCGGGAACAACAGGCGGTGGTGTTTGAGGTAAGCGACACAGGCATCGGCATCCCAGAGGCGGCTCAACCGCTGTTGTTTGAGAAATTTCAGCAACTGGAAAACGTGCGCCAGCGGGAATACCAGGGCACCGGGTTGGGGCTCGCCCTGACGAAACAACTGGTCGAACTGCACGGTGGATCCATTAAAGTGATCTCCAACGTTGGCGTGGGATCCATCTTTACCGTTCGCATTCCCTACCAGCGCAACACCATCGCCCCTCCAACCTCTAGCCCTCCCTCCGACGAACCCGTAGTCGGGCGCATTGTGCTAGTCGAAGACAACGAAGAAACCGCCAGCATCATCTGCGACATGTTAACGGCCGCCGACTACCAGGTGATTTGGGTGGTAGACGGATCACGGGTGTTAGACCAGGTGGAACTGCTCCAGCCCGCTGGGGTGATTATCAATGTTGGCCTAGCCAGCGCCAACGGCTACGACATCATCACAGCCCTAGGCCAATCCACCCGCTACCAAGGAGTTAAAATCCTGGCGTTAACGGCGGATCAGGCCCCCGACCAGGCTCCTGCGGCCCACCAGGCGGGAGCCCACGCCACCCTTCCTCACCCCGTTCACCCCAAGCAACGGCTCGCCGCCAGCCACCAACTCCTGAGCCAGCCGTAACCGCCGTTCTCCCAGCAATCTCCCAGCCAGCCATGGATAGAACCGATGACCACGGAAAGGACAGCGGCTCGGGTCGGGGAGGGCTAAAACGAGGCTACCGACAGCTATTCATTCCGTTGGAGATTTATCCGTGACCGCCGATCCTTCCGCCAATCTCCTAGTGGTGCAGCATGTGGAGTCTGTGCCAGCGGGTTTGCTAGGGCAATCCCTAGTCGCTGCAGGAGCGCGGTTAGCAACCTGGGTTGCCTCCCAACAGCCCCATCCTCCCCAAGGTCAGTACGATGGCCTGGTGGTTTTGGGTGGCCCCATGCAGTCCTGGGACGATGACGCCTTCCCCCACCTGCAACGGGTGATGGCACTGATTCGGCAATTTCACCACCGGGGAAAGCCCGTCCTGGGGATCTGCCTAGGGGCGCAGTTGATCGCCAGAGCCTTTGGGGCCGCAGTCTACCCCCATACCGCCCCCGAATTGGGCTTTACGCCACTGTTTCCCCTAGATAGCGCGGCAGCGGATCCTGTACTACGGTCATTCCCCGCCGGAATGGCGATGCTAGAGTGGCACTCCGACAGCTTTGACCTGCCTGCCGGGGCCGATTGGCTGATGGCCAGCGAGAACTGCAAACACCAAGCCTTTCGCCTGGGGGCCAGCACCTACGGCCTGCAATTTCACCCAGAGGCCACCCTGGAGATCGCGCAGGGCTGGTGGAATTTTCTCTCAGAATCCGTAAAGGCCCAGTCGCCGCAGCTTTTAGACCAGGTGCAGCAACAGTTTGCCCGCCACGGGGCCAAGGCGGCTCAGTTCACGGACAGCCTAGCCCAATGTTGGCTGGCCCAAGTGCAGACCGCCGCCCACCAAACACCGCCCTGCCTCCTGACCATGGCCCAGGACAGCCCGACGGTCTAAGATAGGTGTCCAGGAGTATTTTTCCAGCGGAGAGAGGAAAACCCATGTGGAATAGCGCCATTACCGCCTACCTGCACTACCTCAGCTTCATGGTGGCCTTTGCCGCCCTGGTAGTCGAGCATCAGCTTTTTTCCTCAGAACTCAATCTCAAGCAGGCGTGGCGACTGGTGATTACCGATAGCCTCTATGGCCTAGCGGCAACTACGGTGTTGGTTACGGGCGTGCTGCGGGTGATGTACTTCGGCCAAGGCACCGCCTACTACCTCCACAGCCCTGTGTTCCATGTCAAAGTGGGGCTGTTTATTCTGGTGGGGCTGCTGTCCCTCTATCCCACCATTTCGGTGATCACCTGGATCAACGGCCTGCGCAAACAGGAACCCCCTACCCTCACCACCGCCCAAGGCCAGCGCTTTGTCTGGATTGTGCGCGGAGAACTGCTGGGTCTGGCCCTCATTCCCCTCCTCGCCGCCATGCTGGCCCGTGGGGTGGCGTTGCCCTTTCTCGCCTAGGCATACAAATCCGCCACGTAGTCACCGTAGCCGTTGTAGATCACCGTGGGCTGAGTTTCCCAGTTGAAGAGATTGGTGGTTTCCCCGATCAGACGCTCCGTGGCCTGCGACCAGCGCGGATGGGGCACCGATGGATCTACATTGGCCTCAAAGCCATACTCCTTGGGCGCAATCGTATTCCAGTAGGTGGCGGGCTGCTGATCGACAAACTCGATTTTGACAATGGCCTTGGCCCCCTTAAAGCCATACTTCCAGGGCACCACCATGCGAATCGGGGCACCGTGCTGCTTGGGTAGAGTGCGGCCATAGATGCCCACCGCAAAGAAGGCCAGATCGTTGGCCATCTCCGCCACCGTCAGCCCCTCCACGTAGGGCCAGGGCAGGTTGAGGGCAAAACCGTAGGCCGGCCCAGGACAAACCTGGGGGTCATAATACGAGCTGAACCGCACGAACTTGGCCGCTGCGGTGGGTTCGGCAGCCTCCAGAATGTACCGCATGGGAAAGCCAATCCAGGGCACTACCATGGCCCAGGCCTCCACACAGCGGAAGCGATAGATGCGCTCCTCTAGGGGAAAGCGGCGGGTGAGGTCATCCAAATCGTAGGTTTGGGGATTGTTCACCAGCCCCGACACCTCTAGCCGCCAGGGATCGGTGGGCAGGGCTTGGGCATTGGGCCAGACGGCTTTGGTGCTGCCAAATTCGTAATAGTTGTTGTAGCTGCTAGCGTAGGCCTGATCGGTGGGGGGCCGTCCGGCCTCGGCAAAGGCGGCGTTGAGGGGAACCGCACCAAGGGAGCGGCCCAGGGTTCTCTCTAGCTTAGGGTCAATGGTGCGGGTGGTTTGGCAAGCCGCCAAGGGCGCAACGGAAAGCCCTACCCCGGCCCCAATCATCGTTTTCATAAAGCGTCGCCGATTCCAAAAGGCGGCTTCGGGGGTAATCTGCCGCTCAGACAGTTGCCAATCGGGCTTGGGGTGAAAGAAAACCATGGCGCAGGGGAAACATAGCCTATAGACCCCCCTATTGTGCCACTTGCCGCTCTATCCTGCCGCGAGGCCGTCACTCCGCTGATGGGGAACGGCGGCAGAGAACGGAGTGAAGTTCTGTGAAGCGTAGTCCGCAGAACTGCGGAGATGATGGGGCGAATTTAAAGGCTAAGCCTCCTCAGAAGCGCAATCTGGGTAGGGATCAGAACGAACCCATGGGCATTTCAAGAAAAATAAGGATGAGCCGACCTAGGGGGTAAAGTTGGCTCTGCCGCCTCAGCCCCGTGCGGAATGGCGGCAACGGCAATCGCTGAAAAGGTGTTATGGCAAGGGATAGCCTCCTGAGCTAGGCGGCCTCCTTGCCCTAGGTCGGAGCTGTAATCGCGGCAACCCTAACCTAGGGCAAGGAGGAATTTCGTGGCCTCCTATACTAAGGACAAGGTTAATGACTGTCTCCGTAGATACGACATTGTGAAGTCCTAGGCTACGCCATTAGGCTGATAGCACCAATGAATGTTTTCCGTCTGAAGCACCTAGACCTTGCCCTTTCCTGAACATCGCCATGCAAGCTCACCCCTGTCGTCAGGCCCAAGGCAACACCCTAGACCTGTTGCAGCACTACCAACAACAGCCTTCCTTAGAAACCCGCAACCAGCTGGTCAACCTCAACATTGGCTTGGTGCGGCGCGAGGCCTATCACTGGCTGCAACGATCTACCGAGTCCTTTGACGATTTGATGCAGGTGGGCAGTCTGGGTCTCATCCGAGCCATTGAGCGCTTTGATCCGACCAAGGGCTACGCCTTTAGTTCCTTTGCCATTCCCTACATTCGTGGCGAAATTCAGCACTACCTGCGGGATAAAGGCTGTTCTATGCGGATTCCCCGTCGCTGGCAGGCCCTAGAAACCCAGTCCCATCGCGTCATTCGCGACCTACATATCAACCTAGGCCGAGTGCCCAACGATCAGGACATTGCAACAGCCCTCAATATCTCCCTAGAGGAGTGGCAGGATGTGAAGATGGCCCGTCGCAACCGATCCCTGCTCAGCCTCGATGCGCCCATGCAAGACGAAGACTATGCCTGCCTAGGGGATTTGTTGCCCGATAGCAAGTACCGAAGCTTCCAACTGGCCCAGGAAGACCAACTTCGTTTGCAGCAGGCTTTACAACAATTGGAAAACCGCACCCGTGAAGTGCTGGAGTTTGTTTTCCTCTACGACCTCACTCAAAAAGAAACCGCCGAACGCATGGGAATTAGTGCTGTAACGGTCTCACGACGGGTGAAGCAAGGGCTAAAACACATGCGAACCCTGCTTGCAAATTCTGATAACGAAATCCTCTAAGGCCGCTCCACCTCTGAATAATTGAGCTATCGTTGAGGCATTGAGCTAGGGCAATGAAGGAGAGGTCTCCATGGGAGCCAGTATTTTTCTCGTCTTGTTTATTTTGGGCATCCTCCTGTCCACTGTGGGAGGGCTCATTGGCCTCATCGATGCCTTTCGGGTCAGCCCGGTGTGGGGTCTGCTGTCCTTTTTCGTACCCTTTGCCCTGCTAGTCTTTTGCATCAAGTTCTGGGGTAGCCGCAAGTGGGCCAAGATTAGCTTAATCACCTCCATGGCGGGCCTAGTCGCCACCCTGGCTGGGATACCGTTCTTGGCTGGTTTTATCAGTCAACAGGCGGCACAGCAGGTAGACGGCCAAGTGGGCGATGCAACCCTGCCCCAAGAGCCCCTTGACCAGGTGCCCATTGATCAGGTGCCCATTGATCAGGTGCCGATTCAGGACGTGCCCGTTGATCAAGCGACTGCGGCGGGAGGCAATCCAGCCTTTGCCACCCCGATGGTACCCGCTGCGCCCCAGCTCGCTAATATCCCTACTAGTGCCGAACTGATTCGATCCACCGACCCCGATGAGCGTGTTCGGCAGATCAACAGCCGCCGTCCCGATCCCTTTGCGACGGTGCCGGTGCCCCCCCCGCCCCAGGTAACGCCGCCGCCCCCCCCGGCTGGCAGCCCTACCGCCACCGCGCCGACAAATACGGGCGGCGTTGGTGCAAACCCCACCGCTGCCGCACCCACGACTACCCCTGGCGGCGCGGCAGCCCAGCCCGGTGGCACCGCCGCCCAACCCACTGGCCCCGGTGGACAACCGGGCTCCAGCCCAGGGG
>CAZWNR010000080.1:0-11460 GCA_964635665.1 uncultured bacterium
GCGGCAGCGGCCAGCTTACCCTCCACTACCCCACCCCCGTCCATCCCCTGCTGGCAGACATTGCCCTGGGCGACAGCATTGCCGTAGACGGCATTTGTTTGACCGTGGAAACCATCCTGCCCCAAGGCTTTGTGGCGGCGGTCTCCCCCGAAACCCTGGCTCGCACCGCCCTAGGCCAACTGCCCGAAGGAAGCTGGGTGAACCTGGAATCTTCCCTGCGGGTGGGGGGCAAAATTGGCGGTCATTTCGTCACCGGGCATGTAGACGGGCGGGGGCATCTAGAATCTGCCACCCAAACCGACAACGCCTGGATGATTAGCTTTACCGTGCCCGACTCTCGCGCCGCTCGCTACATCGTGCCCAAGGGCAGCATCGCCATCAACGGCATCAGCCTGACGGTGGCCGAATGCAGCCCCAGCGGCGACTGGTTTTCCGTGGCCGTCATCCCCGTCACCTACCAAGAGACCACCCTGCAATACCTCCAGCCCGGTCAGGCCGTTAACCTAGAGGGCGACATCCTCGGCAAATACGTAGAAAAACTACTCCAAGGCCGCCCCAGCCACGGTGCAACGGCCCCCGGCGAAGAATTATCCCTCGCCTTCCTCGCAGAGCATGGATACTAAGCCAACCATCGCAAACCTTACTGTGCGCCTCGCGACCGCCGAAGACCTTGCCTTGCTCGCGGCCCTTTACCGCGAAACGGTATTGACCCACGCGCCCCAGCACTACAGCCCTGCCCAAACCAAAGCCTGGGCGGACTTTGGCGCGAATACACCCCAATTTCATCGGTTCATCCTGGGGGCTACCACCTATGTCGCGGAAGCAGAGACCATTCTAGGCTTTGGCGGACTCGCCGCCGATGGACATATCACCGCCCTCTACGTGCGCCACGACTGCCTCGGTCGAGGCATTGGGTCACAACTGCTTACAACCCTACTCAACCAAGCCCATCACGAAGGTATGACACGCCTCTACGCCGAAGCCAGCGCCTTTAGCCTAGGCCTGTTTCAAACCTTTGGCTTCTGTCACTACGGCACCGATCAGGTAGAGCGAGGTGGGGTCATGTTTGAGCGTTATCTGGTGGAGAAAATGCCTCCGTTGCTCATGCTGGACTGACACAACTGGCCAGCCCAAATCCGTCAAAGGGTCAGGAGACCTGACCCCTACATAATTCCAATAGGGTAGGGGAGCGGTTTCCGCGCCCGGTGCAGAATCTTTTGTCAGTCAACTAGGTCTGAATCTGAATATTTAGAGAAGCACGAATTTCATCCAATGGGGTCTGCCAAAGCGTGCGCCAATCAATTCCAAAGAGTGGCTTAGCTTGCCGTCCCATCCGCCATCCGCTGGTCAAGGCATCCATATATTGAACCGCACAATCAATATCATAGACTGTAGATTTAAGCAGGTTTTTAGCTAATAAAGACAACCAAAAGCGAGATACTTCCAGTTGAGCCACATAGAACGCCTCCAACTGAATTTCTCCTAGAATATCGGTATCGCTTCCCGTGATAACGTGCCAAATATCGTGGGTCTCTTTGATGTGGCTTCCTAAAAATTGATAGGTACTTTCAGCGAGCGGCGATTCTAGTGGCTTAAGCTGATTTCTATTCATGTGCTCTGCGTATAAATAGCCTAGGGTATTCGATGGCAACTGGCTAAGCAGATCTAGATCAACGTCAGCTAAACTAAACCGTTTTTCAAAGGCTTCTTTTCCGTAGACGGTGCTCGAAAGTCGCTCGATCATACCTTGTACGGTATGAAGGTCGTTGCTTGCTTTAGCCAGTTGATCGATGACGGCAAAGTCACCATCCGAGGCCCGCACCATGTCGAAAAAGCTCGATAGCAGCGATTCTTCCCATTGCTTTTGAGGATTGATAGCTTCTACCATGGCTTAAGACTCCTGCTTTCGAGTAGTAATTGATAGGGTATGAGCACTAACAGCGATCAGATCTGCATCGTGATTCAAGCGTACTTTCATTTCCAGCGTTCTTCTGTGACATCTTAGATCGCCGGAGGAAATCATCCTGATTGACTGACAAAACTTACCAGAACCCAGATTCGTCAAAGGGTCAGGGAACCTGCCCCCTACGGAATCCAAATACTATAGGAAAGCGGTTGCCGCGCCCGGTGCAAAATCTTTGGTCCGTCAACCTGGGAATGATCGCTACCTTGGAGGCTTCCTTTGCGTAAAAATTCCTTTGCATTTAGAGCAAGGTTGTTAGTCTGCGCTGGGCTAGACGGAGGGACACAGATGTCATACTGCCGCAGGAGAGAACTGCGCTACAGTGTCCAGAGATAGAAATTTACAGAAGTTCACAATGGCGATGACGGCATCCAGGGCCCTAGTTGGGTTAGCGATAGCCATGGTGGCTGTGGGCTGTGGCCCCTCAATGCAGGAAAATCCTCCGTCGCAGCCCCCGATGCCCCCGGGCCTAGAGGCCCCCATCAATTCGACAACGGATCGGGCGGAGACGCTGCCCCAGACTGAATCTGTCACCGTCTGGGATCATCTGCAACGGGCAGATCAGCGGTTATATGTGGTGTTGCTGCGCCATGCGTTGGCCCCTGGTACGGGGGATCCGGCCAACTTTCGCCTGGGCGACTGTGCCACCCAGCGCAACCTATCAGAGGCGGGGCAGCAACAGGCAAGGGACATCGGCCAAGCGTTCCGGCAACGGGGAGTGTCGGTGGATCGGGTGCTGTCTAGCCAGTGGTGCCGTTGTTTAGACACCGCTGAACTCTTAGATCTGGGCCCGGTGGAGCCCTTTGCACCCCTCAATTCGTTTTTTCAAGATCGCCGCACCGCCGATAGCCAAACCGCCGCCGTAGAGGCCTATCTGCGCCAACAGCCGCCCCAGGGGGTGATGGTGATGGTCACGCATCAGGTCAATATCACGGCGCTGACGGGCATTACTCCGACTTCTGGCCAGGGGGTCGTTGTGGCGGTAGATGGCGATGCCCCCCTAGACATCATTGGCACCCTAGATCCCCTGGCTCCGTAGGGTACCTAGGCAGCACTCCGCAGGGCACACCAGCACTATCTCCAATCCCAACGGCTCTTGCCTTTAAACTGAGAACCAGTGCTCTGAAGATCAACCATGTGGACTGCCATTGCTCAACACATCAGCGCTAAAACGGGAACGGCTTTTACGGTCGAGGATCGACGATCCGTGGGCGGGGGCTGTATTAACCAGGCCTATCAGATTAGCGATGGTCGCCAGCGGTTTTTCCTCAAGCTGAACCGTGCCGCCCAGGTGGCCATGTTTGAAGCAGAAGCGCTGGGGCTAAAGGAAATGTACGACAGCCAGACTATTCGCGTGCCCAAGCCCATCTGCTGGGGCACCGCCGAGGAATCGGCCTATCTGGTGCTGGAATGGCTAGATTTAGGGAATTCCCGGGAAGCATCCTGGCGGCGCATGGGGGAAAACCTGGCAGCGATGCACCGAGTTCCCCAGGCCAAGGGCTTTGGCTGGCACCAGAACAACACCATTGGGGCCACCCCCCAGCCCAACCCCTGGACGGCAAGCTGGCTAGCGTTTTACCAGGAGCATCGGCTGGAACATCAGTTTCGTCTAGCGGGGCGGCGAGGGGGCCGATTTCCTCGGCAGCAGGAACTCTTGCAGTCCTTGCCGGAGTTGCTAGCGGGGCACAATCCGGCTCCAGCCCTGGTGCATGGAGATTTGTGGTCTGGGAATGCGGCGGTAACAACGGAGGGCGATCCGGTCATCCTCGACCCCGCTACCTACTACGGG
The DNA here is from genome assembly GCA_964635665.1 of uncultured bacterium. Taxonomy (GTDB): domain Bacteria; phylum Cyanobacteriota; class Cyanobacteriia; order Phormidesmidales; family Phormidesmidaceae; genus Nodosilinea. The sequence goes on from CAZWNR010000080.1 coordinate 3,753, forward strand.
GATCGAGAAGTAGACTTGGCCATGACGGAGCTGTTTGGTCGTTTCCCCAATGCCTTTTATGACGGCTACCAAGCGGCCTACCCCCTAGAGCCTGGCTATGCCCAGCGTAAAATTTTGTACAATCTCTACCACATCATTAACCACTTCAACCTCTTTGGCGGCGGCTACGAAGCCCAGGCAAACCGCATGATCGATCAAGTGCTGCGATGATTGACGGCGGCGGGGATGGGGTTCCAGAAGGTGGCTTGAATCACTAGGGTGACCACTTAGGTTTCACAGGGATTGAGCGGGATTTAACGGCGACATACCCCGTGATTTAAACAAAATGTTAAGGTGAGTATCATCCAGTGACCATCCAGCACGTCAGGCCGGGTAAATATTTCGGCTCCCTAAGCTCAGACTACTTTTCTGAGCGGATGGTGTAGTTTATCTCTATCCAAAATAATTCATTAACTTAGCGCAGAACGTTTGTACGGGCTGTGCATCTTTTTAATCCCTCTACTCGGTTCTTCCGCCACCCCTTCACCCCATCTATACGTCCTATGACTGCCACGGTTCACCCCTCGCAATCTACCGATCTTGAGCCTTGCCCAGCTGAGGCCCAGAGGTTTTTGCCGACCGACTGTGAGCTACCCGACTGGCTGCAAACCTGTGTGTTGAGCTATCACCATGCCGTTCCGGGGGAGGAGGTGGCCCTGGGCGACGACAAGTCTAACAGCGAGTTGGTGTGTCGGGCCTTTGAATTTGCCCATGCCCTGCACCAAAAGCAGTATCGGGCCTCTGGGGAAGCCTACATTTGTCATCCAGTGGCGGTGGCGGGGCTGCTGCGCGATTTGGGCGGCGACAGTGCCATGATTGCCTCCGGTTTTCTCCACGATATTGTGGAAGATACCGACACACCTCCAGAACAATTGGAGGAACTGTTCGGCAGCGAAGTGCGGCAGTTGGTGGAGGGGGTCACCAAACTCTCGAAGCTAAATTTTGAAAGCAAAACCGAGCGGCAGGCGGAGAATTTTCGCCGCATGTTCCTGGCCATGGCCCAGGATATTCGGGTGATTGTGGTGAAGCTGGCGGATCGCCTCCACAACATGCGAACCCTAGAGCACCTGAGTGACGAAAAGCGCCGCCGCATTGCCCGCGAAACCATGGAAATCTTCGCCCCCCTGGCCAACCGTCTGGGGATTGGGCGGTTTAAGTGGGAACTGGAGGATTTATCCTTTAAGTATCTAGAACCCGAAGCCTATCGGCAGATGCAGGAGTACGTCACCGAGAAGCGGGCGGATCGGGAGTCGCGTCTGGTGCAGGTGGCGGAAACTCTGCGGCAGCGCATGCATGAGGCCAACATTCAGGTAGTGGATGTCAGCAGTCGCCCTAAGCACTTATACAGCATCTACCGCAAGATGGAGAAGCAGCAGAAGAACTTCCACGAAATCTATGATGTGGCGGCGATTCGGCTGATTGTAGGCAGCAATGAAGAATGCTACCGAGCGCTGGCCATTGTCCACGATGCCTTTCGCCCCATCCCCGGACGGTTTAAGGACTACATTGGTCTCCCTAAGCCCAACCGCTACCAGTCGCTCCACACGGTGGTGATCGGCAGCAAGGGGAAGCCCATCGAAGTGCAAATTCGCACCCTAGAAATGCACCACATCGCCGAGTACGGGATTGCCGCCCACTGGAAATACAAGGAAACCGGGGCCTCTACCAACATTCGGATGACCGCCGACGACGACAAATTCACCTGGCTGCGGCAGCTTTTGGAGTGGCAAAACGACCTCAAGGATGCCCAGGAATTCCTCGAAAATGTGAAGGGTAACCTGTTTGATGAGGATGTCTACGTCTTCACGCCCAACGGCGATGTGGTTCCCCTCAGCCGAGGCGCAACCCCCGTCGATTTCGCCTACCGCATCCACACCGAAGTGGGAAACCACTGCGCCGGAGCCAAGGTTAACAGCCGCATCGTTACCCTGGATACGCCCCTGGCCAACGGCGACATTGTGGAAATCATCACCCAAAAGAACAGCCATCCCAGCTTAGACTGGCTCAATTTCGTCGTCACCCCCAGCGCCCGCAACCGCATTCGTCAATGGTACAAGCGCTTTCATCGGGATGAAAACATCGCCCGTGGCCGCGACCTACTAGAAAAGGAACTAGGCCGCAATGGCTTCGATACCATGCTGAAGTCCGATTCTGCCCGACTAGCGGCGGAACGCTGCAACTACCCCACCGTGGACGACCTGCTAGCAGGGCTGGGCTATGGGGAAGTCACCGTCAACCTATTCGTCAACCGTCTGCGGGAAGCAATCAAAGCCCAACATCCCAAGGAAGTCCTGTCCTCGGAAGCCTCCCTGGGCGACTCCAACCAGGTCTTGGCCGAGGCTGTCACCAGTCCCCATCGCCACCGTCATACCCCCTCCAAGGATCCTATCCTGGGCGTCGAAGGCTTGGTCTACCACATTGCCGGATGCTGTAGCCCCCTACCTGGGGAACCCATCCTCGGCAGCGTCTCCCTGGGCAGTCGCGGCATTGCCATCCACCGCCAGGGCTGCCCCAACCTGGCCGATATTCCTGGAGATCGGCTGATTCCCGTGAGTTGGAACAATGGCGACGCCACCGGCAATCGCCAAACCTACCCCGTAGAAGTGAAGATCGAAGTGATCGACCGGGTGGGCGTGCTGAAGGACATTCTGTCGCACCTCTCTGACCTGCAAATCAACGTTCACAAGGCCCAGGTAAAAACCTTCCCCGGTCAAACCGCCGAAATCGACCTTGGCCTAGACGTACGAGATAGTGCCCACCTAGAACAGACCTTCAGCCAACTGCGGAAAATGACCGACGTACTCAATATTCGCCGCCTTAGCCAAGGGAATTAATCCAGTTTAGGTTACCAGCGCAGATGCCAGAGGACTCAAAGAACCCTGACACCTCTCGCCCCTAGTCCAGAAACTCGGTTTCCTAAAGCAATCGGGATTCTTTTCATCACCGCAGACCCGTACCGTAGGCGATTACTTCCACAGCGATGACGCCCTGGTTCGACTGGCCACCGAGTTCGGCGGTCTGCAGACGCACGTTTACGACCTGAGTAGCCCCCCAGGCGAGGGCAGATTCTTCCATCCGCAGCATCGCTTCTCGACGGGCGCGATCTAGCAAGATCTCGTAGGTTGGGATTTCGCCGCCGATGAGGTTAAGTAAACCAGCAATGAAGGTTTTGAAAAAATCGGAGGAAATCACCACGCTTCCCACAAATAATTGAGCTTCCTGGACTTGGGGAAATTCCGCTTTTCCACCTGAAACGCTAATACCGAGATGCTGCACGGCTTGTTCTCGCCGTTTTAGGGAACGCAAATGTTCCTGCTCAACTCGACTGCCGAAATAGAGGCCAACAATCAACAAGATGGAAAACGTGACAAGGCTAATTAATCCATCCATCGCTATTCCACCCGAACCGCTGTGCCGTAGGCAAAGAGTTCCGCCGCACCCTGGGTTAACGATGATGTGGCAAATCGCACGTTAACAATGGCGTTAGCACCGCGCTGTTGAGCTTCCTGAATCATGCGTTGAGTAGCCTGATCGCGAGCTTCTTGCAGAAGCTCGGTGTAGCCCTTGAGTTCGCCACCCACAATATTTTTCAACCCCGCCGCAATGTCTCGGCCAATGTGCTTTGATCGTACAGAACTGCCCTGAACCAGTCCCAATTGTTTTGTAATCGTTTTGCCAGGAACGCTTTCAATATTGGTGAGAATCATGGACTGAGCCGAAGCTCTCGATGGTGCCGTCATTCCATGCCGCCCTATCAACGAAGGAATCACAGCAATCCTAGCCTTTAGAATTTGTTACCGCGAGAATTGTTAACCATTTCCCTACCATTGCTTGTAATTCGTTACAGAGTCGCGCCATACCTAAGAAAAACCCCAGGCTGGAATGGCCTGGGGCTTCGGAGGAACCCCCTGAGGGGTCGTGACCAAAGTTGAAATTGTGTGGAATTGGGATGTCCTAGGCAGATCCCAGGGTTCTTAAGCCATCGCCGAGATCCTTGGGACTTTTCCCAGATAGAACCCTGGGATCTCGCTCAATCCACGTCCTAAAGCACCGTTCCGCGTAGATCTTCAGCGTTCACGGGTTTGATCAGGTAGAGCCGCAGCAGATCGCCCACAATGCCCATCACCAGGGGCAGTTTCCGCAGAGACTTCAGCCAGTTGGGGCCAGTCCCTTCACTAATCTGTTTGATTTTGAGGTTGCGGGCGGCAGAGCGCTCTAGCCGGGGGAAGAACTGGGGATGATCCACATTCAGCGATACCGGAAAAGCACGGGCGGCAGTTTCGTTGGTTTTGCGGACGACTTGGGTGTCAAACTCCGTGGCGTCTAGGCCCAGCATTTCGTAGAACTTGGCCCGTTCATGCACCGTTAAGCTGTGGGTAGCGAATACGGAAAGCAGGAAGAATCGGCTCCACAAACGACCTTTCCAGGTATCCCACATGTGGGGTTGGGAACGGATCAGGGCTTTGAAAATATCGCCATGGCGGTTCTCATCCTGACACCAGCTTTCAAAGTAGTTAAATAGGGGGTAGAACTTGTGTTCAGGATGCTGTTCTAAATGCCGGAAAATCAGAATATAGCGCCAGTAACCAATCTTTTCTGAGAGGTAAACGGCGTAGATAATCCACTCCACCGGGAAGAAGGTGTAGGTACGGTTTTTGGTGAGTTTAGCCAAGTCTAGGGAAATACCAAAATCCTGCATACATTTGTTCAGGAATCCGGCATGGCGAGCTTCATCGCGGGCCATTAGGTGGAAGATTTCAGACAGGGGTGCGTTGCGATTCTTGAGGCGACGGGACAGTTCCTTGAACAACAAAAAGCCCGAAAATTCTGATACACAGGAACGCTCTAGGTAATCAATAAACGCCTTGCGTTCTTCCCCTTCAATGTGATCCCAAACCTGCTCAAAGGAATCATCACGGATAAAGTGGTGGCGGTTATAGTCGGCCCGCATTTCCTCCAGCATCGCCTGGATACCTTCGGCTTCTAGGGAAAGATCGAGGTCGGCGGCTTTATCAAAGTCGGTGATGTAAAAGCGTGGAGACAGCAGGTTTTCTTCAATGGCCGTTTTGACTTGGCTATTACCGGGCTGCGGCGCGGGCTTGGGGAGAGCGGTCACCATAGGGCTATTTCGGAATCCATAAAGGGCAATTAAACAAGGGGGCACATGGCCCTACAAAAGTCCCCTCCGGGGAGGGGACGGGTTGAGAGAGAAGATTGCAAACGTCAGCGACAGGGCTTTGTGACCCAGAAGAATTACTTTATCGCTTTATGGCTATCAACCATAGCATGACCCTTGGGCAATTTTTCCAGCCGTTCAAGACAATTGGGTTGCCCCGTTGCCCCGGTGTTCTTAGCAAGGCGCTGCAAAAGCTAGGAATGCTGCGGATTTGGGCATGCAACCCCATTGTCGTAACGTTTCCTAACGAGGGGTTCCCACAGTCTATTCCATCGCCTCAGTCCCAGAACTCCGACAGAGAAACCCCTCAGGGCCTCTGCCCCTAGTAGCGAGAGGAACCGCGAAAATGGCCCCCAGGCAAAGCCTCATCGCTAGGGTATGCGCCTGCACGCCTGAGCAGCACGGTGTCGGCTATCAGGACGAGCCTTCAACCAAGCCCCTGGGAGACACAAAACTTAACTTGCTAGCCCAGGTTTTACGCTTCATAGCTGTATAGTGATGAAAAGATTTTTTCTCGAAACATTGTTACTGCGAGGTACATTCATGACCGATCTGGCACAGCGGCTGCGGGAAGGCAGCCAAATCTCCCATACCCTGTCGGAAAATACCGCTTTCATGAAGTGCTTCCTCAAGGGCGTAGTAGAGCTAGAACCCTTCAAAAAGCTCACCGCCGATCTGTATTTTCTCTACAGTGCCCTAGAGGAAGAAATGGCCCGCCATGCCGATCATCCTGTGGTGGGGCCGATGGTGTTTGGTGAACTGCTGCGGACGGCCAAGTTGGAAGATGATCTGGCCTACTACTATGGCGACAACTGGCGCGAACTGATTCAGGCCACCCCCGCTGGTGCCCACTACGTCAGCCGCATTCGGGAAGTGTCTCGCAGTAATCCCGCCCTGCTGGTGGCCCATGCCTACGTCCGTTATATGGGCGATCTCTCCGGTGGCCAAGGGTTGCGACACATCGTGCGCTCGGCTCTAAACCTGCCCCCCGACAAAGGCACGGGCCTGCACGAATTTGACCAACTGCCCACCGTAGAAGCTAAGCGCGACTTCAAAATCCGCTATCGGGAAGCCCTCAACGCCCTACCCGTAGATGAGGTGCTGACCCAAGCGATGATCGACGAGGCCAACCTGGCCTTTGCCCTCAACCGCGATGTCTTTCACGAGTTGGAACCCGACGTTCGCGCCGCCGTGGGCGACCATGTGTTTGACCTGATCACCCGCCAAGATCGTCCTGGCAGCACCGAACGCCACCCCCACCACGGCATGGTGGCCCTGATGGCAACGGAATAGGTCCGAGGGAGTGAACTCCCTGGCTAATAGCAAACGTCTGCTAAAGCAGACTGGGGAAATTGCCTTCCCATCCTCTTCAGAGGATTTTAGCTTTAAGCCAAGGCCTTCCAGTCCTCGGCTTGGCTTACACGAATCTACACCTCCGGAGATCCCCCTAAATCCCCCTACCCTGCGGGAAGCCGCAAGCGTCTATAACAAGGGGGACTTTGACTCACTCCAGTTCCCCCCTTCCTAAGGGGGGCTAGGGGGGATCCAATCTGGGGGCACAGACTTTCTAATCCACCCTTACATAAATTCCCGATAACCATGCTGTCTGTTGCCAATCCCGTTGTTTTCGACTCTGCCCTGCTGCACAAGTACAACCAAGCCCTACCCCGCTATACCAGCTATCCGCCCGCCACGGAAATGAAGGAGAGCTTTAGTGTTAGGGATTTGGAAGCGTCCATTGCCGTTGGCAACTATAAGCAAACGCCTCTATCGCTCTATTGCCACATTCCCTTTTGCGAGTCGGCCTGTTATTTCTGTGGTTGCAATACGGTGATTACGCGCCATAAAAAGGTGGCTGATCCCTATTTGGATTATTTGGAACACAACATTATCCAAATGGCGGAAAAGGTTTCTAACCGTCAAGTCAACCAATTGCACTGGGGCGGCGGTACGCCTAGCTACCTCACCCAGGCTCAAGTAGAACGGTTGTGGAACGTACTGCACCAAAATTTTGACTTTGATCCAGCGGCGGAAATTTCCATCGAAGTCAACCCTAGGGATTTGGATCGGGAGTATGTCTATTTCCTCAAAAATCTGGGCTTTAAGCGGGTTAGCTTTGGTCTGCAAGATTTCGATTTCAAAGTGCAGACGGCAGTGAACCGGATTCAGCCGGAAGATATGCTGTTTAACGCCATGGGCTGGCTGCGGGAGGCGGGTTTTGAAAGCGTCAATGTAGACCTAATCTATGGTCTGCCCTACCAAAATTTGGCCACCTTCCAAGACACCATCGAGAAAACCCTGCGCCTGGATCCTGACCGAATTGCGGTGTTCAATTTTGCCTACGTGCCCTGGCTGAAGCCTGTGCAGAAAAAGTACATCAACCCCGCCACCCTACCTGGCCCCGAGGAAAAGCTGGAAATCTTCCACATGACGATTGATCGCCTCACCGCTGGCGGCTACCAGTTCATCGGCATGGATCACTTTGCCAAGGCC
>CAZWNR010000081.1:0-11187 GCA_964635665.1 uncultured bacterium
AGCCCCCAAGAAAGCGTTCAACGCTGGGCCGACCTCGCCCAGGGTATGGCCGCGAGTCGGATGCTGTGCCCAGACTGCCACTGCCCCACCCCTCCCGGCGAGATTCAGCGCTGGTCACGCTGTAGCATCTGTGCCGCCAAACGCTTTAGTCAAAACGGTCAGGCCCAGGGCCACCGGGAAGCCCAACCCCCCTGGAAGCCCCAATCCTAAGCTGAATTGCCTGAAGTTGCCGAAACGCTGTATCTAGGGTGATCGGATTCTATAGTTATGACTTATTCGCTAGATGTAGCCCTTCAAATCCGCTACCCTTAGGGTCAGCAAGACTGCTTTGGGTGCGCTCTAATCTGGAAAACAGAGCGGCAAAGCAGTAAAATAGTACTACTTAAAGCGTCCTGCCATGACCTTCGTCGGCCTTCACATCCACAGCGCCTACAGCCTGCTCGACGGGGCCAGCCAACTGCCGCAACTGGTAGAACGGGCCAAGGAGTTGGGGATGCCCGCCATTGCCCTCACCGACCACGGGGTGATGTACGGCGCGATTGAGCTAATCAAGGTCTGCAAAGGCTCGGATGTGAAGCCGATCATCGGCAACGAGATGTACATCATCAACGGCGACATCACCCAGCAGCAGCGCCGCCCCCGCTATCACCAGGTGGTTTTGGCGAAGAACACCCAGGGTTATAAGAACCTGGTCAAACTCACGACCATCTCCCACCTCCAGGGGGTGCAGGGCAAGGGGATTTTCTCGCGGCCCTGCATTAATAAGGAGTTGCTGGAACAGTACCGTGAGGGGCTGATCGTCACCAGCGCTTGCCTAGGCGGCGAAGTCCCCCAGGCGATTTTGCAAAAGCGGCCCGATGTGGCGCGGCGGGTGGCCCAGTGGTACAAAGACCTATTTGGCGAGGATTACTACCTAGAACTCCAGGATCACGGCTCCCCGGAAGACCGGGTGGTGAATGTGGAGATCCTCAAGATCGCCCGTGAACTCGACATCAAAATTATCTGCACCAACGACAGCCACTACATTTCCTGCAACGATGTGGAGGCCCACGATGCGCTGCTCTGCATCCAGACGGGCAAGCTGCTGACCGAAGACAAACGCCTGCGCTACAGCGGCACCGAATATCTGAAATCCGCCGACGAAATGCGGCTACTGTTCCGCGACCACCTGGAACCGGAGGGGATGGGGAAGTCGGGAATTCTGGGCCAGCCCCGCATTCCCGACTTCCCCATCCCCTCCGAATTTAACGACGATGCCGGAGCCTACATGGCCCACGTGGCGCGGGAGGGGCTGGTTAAACGGATGAAGGCGAACCGCTACGACGAGATTGCCCAGGAGTACCGAGATCGGCTCGAATACGAAATCGAGATGATGATTCAGATGGGGTTCCCCACCTACTTCCTGGTGGTGTGGGACTACATCCGCTTTGCCCGCGACAACAACATTCCCGTTGGCCCAGGGCGCGGTTCGGCGGCGGGTTCCCTGGTGGCCTACGCCATGGGCATCACCAACATCGACCCCATCCACCACGGACTGCTGTTTGAGCGATTTCTCAACCCCGAACGCAAGTCGATGCCGGATATTGACACCGACTTCTGCATCGACCGCCGCGAGGAAGTGATCCAATACGTCACCCGTCGCTACGGCGAAGAGCGGGTGGCCCAGATCATCACCTTCAACCGCATGACCTCCAAGGCGGTGCTTAAGGATGTGGCCCGCGTGCTGGATATCCCCTATGCCGAATCCGACCGGATGGCGAAGCTGATCCCCGTTGCCCGTGGCAAGCCCACCAAACTGAAGGTGATGATCTCCGATGACACCCCCGCCCCGGAATTCAAAGAAAAGTACGACAACGATCCCCAAACCCGCCGCTGGATCGACATGGCCCTGCGCATCGAAGGCACCAACAAAACCTTCGGGATGCACGCCGCTGGGGTGGTGATTTCTAAGGATCCCCTGGACGAAATTGTGCCCCTGCAACGCAACAATGATGGCCAGGTGATCACCCAATACTACATGGAAGATGTGGAAGCCCTGGGCCTCCTAAAAATGGACTTTTTGGGCCTGAGAAACCTCACCATGATCCAAAAAACCTTGGATCTAATTGAGTCTACCCACGGCATCAAAATCGACCCCGATGATTTGCCCATGGACGATCCCGCCACCTTTAAGCTATTAGAAAAAGGCGACCTCGGTGGTGTCTTCCAGCTCGAATCCTCTGGGATGCGTCAAATCGTCCGCGACCTCAAACCTTCCGGTCTAGAGGATATTTCTTCAGTCCTCGCCCTCTACCGTCCCGGCCCACTAGATGCCGGACTGATCCCCAAATTTATCAACCGCAAACACGGGCGCGAAAAAATCGACTTCGCCGACGAAATCCTTAAGCCCATCCTCAGCGAAACCTACGGCATCATGGTCTACCAAGAGCAGATCATGAAAATTGCCCAGGATATGGGCGGCTACTCCCTCGGCCAAGCCGACCTGCTGCGGCGGGCCATGGGTAAAAAGAAAATGTCCGAAATGCTGAAGCACCAGGAGAACTTCGTCGGTGGTGCGATGCAGAAGGGGGTTGCCAAAAAGGTGGCCGAAGAACTCTGGGATCAAATGGTAAAGTTCGCCGAATACTGCCTCAGCGCCGACACCGAACTGCTGACCCTGGAATACGGCCCCCTCACCATCGGCGAAATCGTCGCCAAACGCATCCCCTGCCAGGTCTTCAGCGTCGATGATCATGGCTTTGTCTACACCCAACCCATCGCCCAATGGCACAATAGTGGCCAACAAGAAGTGTTTGAATACCACCTCGACGACGGCACCACAATCCGCGCCACCGCCGACCACCAATTTATGACCACCACCGGAGAAATGCTCCCCATCGACGAAATCTTTCAGCGTGGGCTAGACTTGGAGCAGGTTGAAGCCCCCTGGCCCAAGGTGCTGCGGTGCGCGTGAGGCCATGTTATGCCCAGGCTAGACATCATTCACGATGCCGTCAAAAACGCCCTCATTCGGGATGGCTGGACAATTACTGATGATCCCTACGTCATTCAATATCGCAGAACTATTCTCTATGCCGACCTTGGTGCTGAACGCCCAATTGCGGCTGAACGAAGTGGCCGACGACTGGTTGTAGAGGTCAAAAGTTTTGTCGGTGCCTCTAAAATCCAGGATTTGAAGGAAGCTCTGGGACAATATGATATTTATCGCTATCTTTTAGAGGAAATAGCCCCAGACCGTAAGCTATACATTGCCATTAGTACAGCAACACACAAAACCTTATTTACTCAAGATTTTGCCCAGCTTATTCTTCAAAAGCACCAACTACCTATCATCATTGTAAACCTGGATGTGGAGGAAATCGAGCAATGGATAAACTAATCGAGTACCCTCAGATTCTTAAGGCGATTTTGACGAAACACGCGGAAATTTGCGATCATCATCCTGATCCTAACGTTGAGAAGTTTTTGATTTTGGATGAAGAAAGAGGTCACTATATTTGGATGACTTTGGGTTGGCAAAAGGGAGAACGAATTGCGGGTATGACCATCTATGTTCGTATCCACGATGGTAAATTCTGGATTGAAGAAGACTTAACTGAAGAAGGCATCGCAACGGACTTGATTCAAATGGGAGTTTCTAAAGAGGACATTATTTTGGCCTTTCATGAACCCAGAATGCGACAGTACACAGACTTCGCAATAGCTTCCTAGCTCAAGATTATAAGCATCTAAGTTGATTAATTGGTTAACCCTAAAAACGACTTAATGAGGTCGATCCTCATAGCCTAAAGCAGTAATCATTAACTTTCTTTACGAAGCCATGAGTGTCACTATTCCCGATGACATCGTTCAGTCAACTCACATGACTGAAGACGAGCTAAAAATAGAAATTGCTGTCATGCTGTATAACCAGCAAAAGATCAGTAGTGGAAAAGCCCGTTCTTGGACTGGTTTAACGGTCATCGAGTTTCAACACGAATTGGCAAAGCGCGGACTGTTTGTCAACTACGATGTAGAAGATTTAGAGGCCGACATTAAAACCCTGCAATCTTTAGAACTATTGTGATTGTAGTTAGTGACACCTCGCCAATCACTAATCTTGCTGCTATTGGTCAGCTAGATTTGTTACGCCAGCTTTACGACTATATTGTCATACCTGAAGCGGTTTACAGTGAAATGATAGCTGTAGGAAAGCCTGTTCCAGGTGCGATTGAAGTGCGGCAAACTCTAGCTTGGATTCAAGTTCAGAAAATCGAGGATTCTAAAAGAGTTTTCGCCTTGCAAGCTAGCCAAAATAATATTGATCTGGGCGAAGCAGAAGCGATTACTCTAGCGCTGGAACTTAATGCGGATTTGCTGTTGATGGATGAGCGTCGAGGTAGAGCATTAGCTCAAAATTGTGGCCTTAATGTAACTGGACTGCTCGGTGTTTTATTACAGGCTAAACGTAAAGGACTTATTCCTTTGGTCAAACCTATCGTAGATGAGTTAATTGAGAAAGCTGATTTCCGTCTCAACAATCAGCTATACCTAACGATTATGAAATCTGCCAATGAATCAGAATAGAAATTCGGTGGAAGGACACTGCCTATCCTCTAAGGAAATCTGTACTGTTGGTGCACTCAACAAAGGGAAACCGCTGGCTGTTAAGCATGGCTATCTTGCTTAGCAGCCACAATCAGATCCGCCAAGGTCTGAGCTGCCCCGTAGGCATCGTAGGGCGACCACACCGTTGCTTCAGTAGAGGCTAGCTGGTTGAGCAACAGATTTTCTTGAGCCTGGGTTTCGGTGGGTTGAAGTTCACAACCTTCTTCTCTGGCAACGGCCAGCAAGAGGAAATGAATCAGGCGCAGCTTATCTTGGTGGGTGAGTTGACTAACGGCGGGAAGTAATTCGGTGAGGGGCATGGGTTTTGTGGGGTTCAATAGCCACTAGGGTAGCTCACGTAGGCTATGGATCGGCTACTTTATGACCACCACCGGGGAAATGCTCCCCATCGACGAAATCTTTCACCGTGGGCTAGACTTGCAACAGGTTGAAGCCCACTGGCCCACGGTGCTGCGGTGCGCTTGAACACGAGATTGATGAGGTGCACCTAGTTAGCCTTGTAAATCATTCAAATAACTCTATGCTTGCATTCTTTATTCACGGTGTTGCGACCAGAGATGTTAAGTATTCTCAGTCACTCATTGAAGGAATAAGGCAGGAATTTGCTCAGAATGATCAAAAGCTGCCTTATTTCTACACTAGCTTCTGGGGGCATGTCCTGAGTGACTTTAATAAGATCTGGAATCATATTGACGAAGATCTTTCGTGCCTGAAGAAACAAGATCCTTCAAGTGAAGCCAGTGAAGCCTTTCGCTACAGAAAGTTTAGAGAGGGACTAGTTTCAGAATTCGCAGGTGATATGTTTACCTATATGAACAAACAACAAGGCTATGAAGTGAGAAAGCTGATAGCCGATCAGATATTGAAATTTGTACAGAAGCATCCCGAAGAAAAAGAGATTTGCATTATCTCCCATTCTCTAGGGACTGTCATTCTATGGGACATTCTATTTTCAGAAAACTTTGATGAAAATGATCCAGCTTATGTCATCCGGAAACTGTTATCTAGCACAAAAGAATCAGAGGATGCCCCTACTATCTCTCTCGCTGGCATTGTGACCATGGGATCTCCAATCCTATTTTTCAACGCCATGCTTGGCATAGATGCCGACAAAATAAAAGTCAAAATTAATGACTATGCTTCTCGGCAAATCCAATGGACTAATATCGTCCATGCTTCAGACATCATCGCATACCCCCTCAGTTCAAGCCTGCGTTTGGATGCTGACAGTAAATTAATCTTCCAAGATATTTTTCTTTGCAAAGATGCTAATTTGCTAGAAAAAGCAGCGAGAAAAGTTGGTCAACCAGAGGTAGCTCTTGTTGCTGGCATGGTAGACGCGCACACAGGCTATTGGTCATCCGAAGAAGTAGCTCAGATCATATCTGGAGTCTTACAAACGGAGAGCAACCCCATCAAAGAAGTGACTAGACTCCTGAAACAAGTTCCTGGAATGGGAAAGCCGACAATCAAGCTTCATTCTAAAGAATATCCCGTTGAAATAGTGAAGTTTCGTGATGGCAGCGGATTCCTGACGTGCAAAAAGAATCTTGCACAGGTTCACCATGTTTACGTATATGACTCCTATGGATCATGTATTTTTACAGGATACGTAGACTGGACGAAAACAAGCAAACTGTTGCAGACTATACAAACTATTAGGCTTAAGTTTGGGAAGCCTGATGATTCTATGAGAATCGCATTTAAGATGATGGGAAAAGACTAAGGTTAAGAGTGAGTCAATTGGAGCTAGCGGGATTGAGAAGGACACGATCTTTCTATAGCTGAACAACACAAAGCTGAAGGACTGGTTGAATGGGTAGAACTCTTGTCCTTGCTGCGTTTGCGGACAACACGAGCTATGAAAGAAGTGCAAGGAGATAAAAGTGATGCTTCAAGCCATTGAAGGGATTTATCGCAACGGCAAAATAGAACTACTTGAAGAACCGACTGCCGCTGAAGGAATGCGCGTAATTGTAACATTCTTAGATAGTCCAGCAGAGCCAGTTGTGACATCTGATTTATCAGTTGATTTGGAAGATCGAGGAGTTGGTATCGAACAGCCCTCAGATCTACGATCTCGCCTACAAACCTTTGCCGAAGACTGGGATAGTCCTGAAATGGATGTTTACGATGAGCTACAGCTCACTCCGTCTGCTCGCAGGCCCCAATGCTGACCCAGGTGCTAGAAAGGGTGCCGTCTGGGCCTTGGTACCATTCTTTTTTCCAGATCGGGGCATTGTGCTTGAGGGTATCAATGGCGAACTGGCAGGCGGCGAAGGCTTCGGAACGGTGGGGGCAACCGACCGCCACAAGGACGCTGATTTCGCCCACGGACAATTTCCCGGTGCGGTGGTGGATCACGACACGGGTGGCATCGGGCCAGGTTTGGTGAATTTGATCGGCAATTTGGCGAAACACCGCTAGGGCCATGGGTTCGTAGGCTTGGTATTCCAGGGCAAGGACGGGAAAGCCATCGGTGTTGTTGCGCACCATGCCGCTCATCACCACGACAGCCCCATTGGCGGGATCGTCGGCGAGGGCGTAGACCTCCTCTAGGCTGAGGGGGGCAAAGGTGATGCGAAAGGCGTTGGCATCTGAGGTTACCGGGGCCGAACTGGAGGCTACAACCATAGAAAACCGTACTCTACTGAGACCAAGATACCTTGCTCTTTTCCTCTGGGGGTGGCGGTCTGCGAGGCTGGGCCTATCGCGGTAGACTGAATACCTAACCGAGATGTATTAAGGACGGCACCACACCACACCATGGCTACTACTGGGTTAATTTTGCTGGCGGCGATTGCGATTTTAGTTTGGGGCTACCGTCGCGCCCTGCCCTACGGCACCATCGGGATTTTGGCCTGGTTGCAGTCGGTGGTTTTGATGGCTCCGTGGCTGCTGTTCTTTGGCCTATTTGCCCTGGGCATCTACATCAACCTAGCGGGGGTGCTGCTGCTGTTGTTGGTGTCCACGGGAGTTTATATCTACTTGGGCCGTCGCCTACGCACCTTGGGCCAAGAGGCGCTGATGGCGGAGCGAGCTGCCCAGTCCCTCAAGGCAGAGGCTTCCGAAAGTTTAGATCAACCCAAATTAGATCAACTAGATCAACCCAAAAGCAATGTAGACCAGGGTGATGCCACCGAGCCTTTCCCCAACCAGTCAGACGTTACCGCACCAGCCAAGGCAGCCGCCAAGGCGGAGGAAGCGGCCAAAATCGTAATTCCCGCTGAGGATTTGACGCAAATTGAGGGAATTTTCGGCATCGATACCTACTTCCGTACCGAAACCATCCCCTACGATCAGGGCGCTATTTTTCGCGGCAATTTGCGCGGCAACCCCGCCGAAACCCAGGCCCGACTGAGTGCCATGCTGTCCGAGCGTTTGGGGGATCGCTATCGCCTTTTCCTGGTGGAAAGCCTGGAGAAAAAGCCGACGGTGGTGGTGTTGCCCGCTTCGATGGATCCAGCCAAAACCACCCGCGCCCAGTGGGCCATTGCCTTGGTGCTGGGAATCGCGACGGTGTTTACCAGTCTAGAGGCGGGGGCCATTCTTCAGGGGTTCGACCTCGTTCAAGAGTTCTCTCGCTGGACGGCGGCCCTACCCTTTTTGCTGGGGTTGGTGGTGGTGCTGGTCAGCCACGAAATCGGCCATTGGGTGCTGGCCAACCGCTACGGAGTGCGCCTCAGCCCGCCCTTTGTGTTGCCCACCTGGCAGATTGGATCCTTCGGTAGCCTCACCCGCTTCGAGTCGCTGTTGGCCAACCGCAGCGTGCTGTTTGACATTGCCCTGGCGGGGCCAGCGGCGGGGGGATTGGTATCTTTAGGGATGCTGATTGCCGGACTGGTGTTGTCTCACCCCGGCAGCCTGTTTCAGTTGCCCTCCACCTTTTTTCAAGGGTCTGTCCTGGTGGGTACCCTGGCCAAGGCGGTGCTCGGTTCTGCCCTACAGGAACCCCTGGTGGACGTGCATCCCCTCACCATCTTTGGCTGGCTGGGGTTGGTAATCACCGCACTAAACCTGATGCCCGCTGGTCAGTTGGATGGAGGCCGCATTGTGCAGGCGGTCTATGGTCGCAAAACCGCTGGACGCACCACGGTCATCACCCTAATTCTGCTGGCCCTCGTTACCCTAGCCAACCCCCTCGCCCTTTACTGGGCGGCCATTATTTTGATTCTCCAGCGCAACCTAGAGCGCCCCTGCCTAGATGACATCACCGAACCCGACGACGCCCGCGCCGCCCTGGGGTTGTTGGCCCTATTTTTGGCCCTCGCGGTACTAATGCCCCTCACCCCCAGCCTCGCCGGACGATTGGGTATTGGCGGTTAGTTTGGCAGGAGGGCCAATCTTTAAGAATGTGCCGATCTAGGCACGACAGAGAAACCCGTCGGTTAGGTTGGGGAATATTGCAGACAAAGACCTGATGAAAGCACCAATTGGGCTGTGGATTTGGCTGTGGGGCCAGGATCATTGTCTAGGTCGCTGCATTGGCAATTGTCCAGGTTGGCTAAGGAGAGCGCCATGGTATCCACAACGCTACGGGAACTGATCCAGCGGTACTACCAAGCCGGGGCACGGGATTTGCATGGGCTAGACTTGCAGGGGCTAGATCTCAAGGGATGTCGCTTGGCGGACACCGATTTTCGTCGGGCAAACCTGACCAAGGCCAACCTGTTTCAGGCCGATCTCACCCATATCAACGGCTACCAAGCCATCCTCAGCCACGGCGATTTGCGAGAAGCGGCCCTTGCTGACTCGGTACTGATTGAGGCGAATCTACACCGCACCCACTGCCATCGAGCCACCCTCGTCAATGCCGACCTCCGCAAGGCCATCCTCACCCACAGCGATCTCAGCCACGCCAACCTGGAAGGCTCGAACTTAGAAGGGGCCGACCTCAGCCATGCCAACCTCTATTGGGCGAATCTCCGCCACGCTAACCTCAAAGGGGCCAATCTCACTGGAACCGACCTCTCTGGAACCAAATGGCAAGACACCATCATGCCCGACGGTACGCTGCGTACGTAGTTCTTAGAAGATGGTTATTCGTTATTAGAAGGTAGTTATTAGAAGGACTCAGGGTTGTAGGCTCACCTGGGGCAGAGCCAACTGGCCGGAGGGCGTAACCCCCGTAACGGTAAGGGTGTATTCAATGAAGCTGCCACCATCGCCGCTCCAGCCCAGCAGTTGACCATCGGGGCTGAGTTGGGGGCTGTTGTTGTAGGTGGTGACGGCTAGATAATAGAGACCACTGCTGGGCAAGAGAATGTTATCCAGGCGAGACTGCAAGCCGTTGAAGTCGTCGTTGCTGGCCACTAGATAGCCCTGGCTATCGAATAAATAGAGTTGTGAATCGTCGTCGGTGAAGCGCAGCCCCGGCAACTGACGGGTCACACTCAGATCCACCGTTACCTGATCCCCTTGGCCGCCCACAAAGGCAAACACCTCAACCCCATCGCTCACAGATCCGGCGGAGACCCCCGATCCGTGGGGCGTACCCATCAACAGGGCAGGGGATAGGGCGGGAATGTTCGTGGGCTGCGGGGCTAACAATCCGGCTCGACGGGTGGCATGGATCTGCTGAGCGCGGGAATCGGGGGTGAGGTCGGGTTCGCCCAGGAGCCGCAGTAGGGCGCGATCTAGCAGGAGGGGTTGGCTGGGGGTGGGCACAGTCTCAAGGTATTGGGCTAGGTGGGCCTCACAGCCAGGAATGCTCTGAATTTCCAGGCTTTCCTCCTGATAGCGTTGCAGCGTATGGCGAAAGTCCACCAAATCCTGGCGATCCTGGGCCGACAGGCTGGGGGAGGCGATCATGGCGCTCGTGCGATCCACAGCGGTAGCCCAATCGTTGAGACACACCGCCGTTTTCATCTGCCGTTGCAGGGTGGCGAGGGGCACGGTGGCCGCTGCGGTAGATCCCCAAATTCCCCCCCAGCTCAGCACCAGGGCAGACAGACTAAGCCAAACGCGCCGGGTCATAGACTCCTCCGTTTCCACCAGGGCCGTGAGTTACCGGGGCCAGGAAACGCAACCTAGCCTCAGCAGTGGGCTACCTCTAGGGTACCCGCTTTCCCTGATCCCGATTCATTCCCCGATCCCTGCACCAATTCCCGCATTACCTCGGCCACGGTTACCAGGCGATCCCCTTGGCCGACATGGCTGCCAGAAAACACCAGGCCGTTCTCCACATCGCCCCGACAGGCCCGATCTAGGGCGCGGAGGATGCAGTAGGTTTCCCGTTTATCGCGGAATTTGCACACATGCAGGCAGTTGGCGAAGCACTGGTTTTTGGCCCCCGGCAGTTCCCCAGCGATCACCCGATCCACAAAGGGGGTGCGGAGGGCGCGTCCGGGCAAACCTACGGGACTAGGCACCAATACGACGTCCTCCGAATCGGCCTTGAGGTGAAATTCTTTGTAGCGGGGGTCGGCATCGCATTCCTCAGTGGTAATGAACCGAGTGCCAATTTGGACGCCGCTAGCCCCTAGGGCGAGGGCCTTTACTAGGGTGTCATGGCTGTAAATGCCTCCGGCAGCAATCACGGGAATGGGATGGTCGTAGGTGTCGGCGAGGTACTTGACC
>CAZWNR010000081.1:11197-11440 GCA_964635665.1 uncultured bacterium
GGGCGGGAATCACGGCCTCTGGGCTGATGGCGGGATCGCCCAATTCTTCGGCCTTAGCCCCCAGGTGACCTCCAGCGGTCTGGGGGTTTTCCACCACAAAGGCATCGGGCAGGCGGTTAAAGTTGCGCTGCCACTTTTTGCAAACGACCTGGGCGGCCCGCACGCTAGAAATAATCGGCACTAGGGCCACCTCTGGCCGATGGGCTGATGGCGGGATCGCCCAATTCTTCGGCCTTAGCCCCC
>CAZWNR010000082.1:0-11401 GCA_964635665.1 uncultured bacterium
GAAATACCCAATTTTTCTTGAAAACTTTTTCTGGATGACCCCATATCTGGGGGTTCTGTATAGGGTGTATACAGTAGGGATAGCGTCATGAAAGCCTTGTTAAACAAGGCTTAGGGACTTCTTAGGATGGATTAAGGTCGTCCTGTAATCTGTGCTACTGATTTTTTAGAGCCAATGCTTGCAGGTTTCCCTAGCGAACTGGGGAAGTGCGATCGTTACCGATGGGGTTGGGCGATGGGGAAGCTGGGATACGTGATCGCTATGCTTTAGGCTCAGGGCCAGACGGACAGGAACTCTAGACGCTTAAAGAAACCTTGCCCCTGCGGGTGGCGGGGTGGGAAACAGGGCCTTAGAGGTAGACCACGGTGACGCCTGTGCCACCATCGGCTTGGTCAGCGGCTTCGAGGCGATGGACTTGGGGGTGGCGATGGAGGTAGTCGTGGACGCCGCGTTTGAGTTTTCCGGTGCCGTGGCCGTGGATGACCCACAGGGCGCCGCTGGCATGGGCGATGGCTTCTTCGAGGACGGACTCGGCTTCGGCGACGCGCATACCTCGCAGGTCGATGGTGTTGCGGCTGGTGCGGACGGCGGGGGCGGGGGGTGCAGCCTGGGCGGCGGGCACGGTGTCTTGGGGCTTGGGTTTGGCGGGAACTTCAGCCTTTTCGCCCTGGAGGGATTCGATATCCACGAGGCTGACGGTGGTTTTCATCAGGCCGAAGCGGACGGTGAGTTTGTGGTCATCGTCGGGGGCGGTGAGAACTTCGGCGGTTTGGCCAAGGCTGGGGATGCGGATGCGGTCGCCAACCTGAGGCCTAAAGCCAAGTTTGGGCTGGGCAGGTTTGGGCTGGCGGGTTGGCAACTGGGCTTGGGCAATAGCGTCGAGGGCTTCCGTGGCCCGCTGAGCATCTTGGGCGGTGGGAGTGCCCTGTTGCAGTTTGCGGATGACCCTAGCAATGTCGGCCTTGGCAGCGGTGATGGCCTGCTGGATGGCGGTTTCTTGCTGGGTACGGAGATCTCGCTCTCGTTCCCGCAGCATTTCGGCCTTGCGGCGGACTTCGTTGTGAAGGGCCTCGGTTTGGGCGAGAAGGGCAGCGGCAGCCTGGGATTTTTCCTCCTGTTGTCGGCGCTGGGCTTCTAGTCCGGCAATGACTTGGTTAACGTCTTCTTGAACACCGACGGCCATGTGGCTGGCGGCTTCTTCCACCACTGTGGAATTTAGGCCCAAGCGACGGGCGATGGCCAAGGCGTTGGAGCGACCAGGAATGCCCCACAGCAGGCGATAGGTGGGGGACAGGGTAACGTCATCAAACTCTACCGAGGCGTTTTCAAAGCGGGGATCTTGGTATTTCAGAGCTTTGAGTTCGCCGTAGTGGGTGGTGGCTACGGTGAGGCGGGCGTGGTCGGCTAGGTATTTGAGCAGGGCGATGGCAATGGCAGTGCCTTCGGTGGGATCGGTGCCTGCCCCGACTTCGTCGAGGAGGATGAGGGCATTGGTGAAGGATTGGAAGGGGGAAGGGGTGGAGGGGTGGAGGTTGTTTTCAAGACGGTCTAGGAAATCTGGGGCGTCTGAAGGGGCTAGGGGTTCTGAATTTTGAATTTTGAATTTTGCATGATCAAGGGCGTCTAGGATGCGGCCAATGCGTTTGATGTGGCTAGAGAAAGTGGAAAGGCTTTGTTCGATGGATTGTTCGTCGCCAATGTCGGCTAGGACTTGGTCGAACCAGGGCAGTTCGACGGGTTCGCGGGCGGGGACGAAGAGACCCACTTTGGCCATCAGGACAGCTAGTCCCAGGGTTTTGAGGGTGACGGTTTTGCCGCCCGTGTTGGGGCCAGTAATGGCGATAACTCGCAGGTTAGGCTGCATTAAAAGGTCAACGGGTACTACTTCGGCCCCCTGTTCGTGGCGCTGTTGCCAAACCAGTAGAGGGTGACGCAGTTGGCGCAGGGTGGTGGATTCGCCGGGTTCCGTAAAGCGGGGGGGATTGGCCTCTAGCCAAAGGGAGTAGCGGGCGCGGGCGTAGGCTAAATCCAAGAGAGTGACGGTGGCGAGCAGGTGTTCTAGATCGTCGTAGACTTCAGCCACTTGTTCAGACAGTTGGCGGAGAACGACTTCGATTTCGGTGCGCTCCTGCCGGAGAAGCTGGCGCAGTTGGTTGCCCAGGTCAACAATGGCGTGGGGTTCTATATATAGGGTTGCGCCACTGGCGGAGGCATCGTGAACCAGGCCAGGGATGGCATCTTTTTGGGGGGCTTTGACGGGCAGTACGAAGCGATCCCCCCGCTGGGTGATCAGGGCTTCTTGGAGGGCACCGGATTGGCGCTGCATGATGCGCTGGAGCCTTTGCTGGATATCGCTGCGGGTTGATTTGAGGCGGTCGCGAATCGCACTGAGTTTGCTGCTGGCGCGGTCGGTGACATCACCCCGGTCGTCGATGCAGTGGTGGATGTTTTGTTCGAGTTCAGGATAGGTGCGGAGTTCGGCGACCATTTCCTGAAGGACGGGCAGGTCTTCGGATGATTGGGCCTCGATGGCGCGGCGCAGTTGGCGGGCACCGTTGAGGGTGGTGGCGATGTCGAGGAGTTCTTCGCCGCTGAGCATCCCCTGGCGATGGGCCCGTTCTAAGGCGGCGGTGATGTCGCGAATGCCGCCAAAACTGAGGCCCGTGGTGTGCTGATCCAGCCAGTAGACTTCGCGGGTTTGGGCCAGCAGAGACTCGCTTTCGGCTTGAGCCGTGGGAATCTGCAAGCTCTGGGCCGCTAGGGTGCCCAGCTTAGTGGCGGCGAAGGTGGAAAGGTGCTGGCAAAGCCGGGGCCAGTCTAAAAGCTGAAGGGTTTCTTGCTGAATCAAGGCAGGCTGAGGGCGATGGGGAAATTGACGTTGGATCACTTACCTCTAAAGTATAAGAAACTCTTGACCATCCTAGGAGCGGCGACGGAGGAGCCCACCTCTGGTTTCGACGGCTAAACCGGTTGAATAACGAGATGCACCTTTCTCTGGAGTCTCCCCTACACTGAAGGCATAGCGTTTGGCTTCCCCTCGAATCGGTTTGCCGCTGTGATGATATGCTGCCTTAACCCGAATTGCCCTCAACCCAATCATGCAACCTTAGCTAGGACTTGCCCAAGCTGTGGGAGTCCCTTAATTCCTAAGCTCAGGGGTCGATATCGGCCCCTGAAGTTGATTGGTCGGGGTGGGTTTGGCCGAACCTATTTTGCCCTGGACACGGATCGGCTGAACCATCGCTGCGTCATTAAACAATTTGCTCCCCAAAGCCAGGGAACAAAGGCCTTTCTGAAGGCCGTTCAGCTCTTTGAACAGGAGGCGGTGCGGCTTAATGAATTGGGGGAACATCCCCAAATTCCCAACCTGTTGGCCTACTTTGAGCAAGCCAAGTACCTTTACTTGGTGCAGCAAATGATTGCAGGCCGAACGCTGTTTCAGGAGGTGGCAACTAAGGGGCCGTACGGCGAGGCAGAGATTCGCAACCTGCTGGAGGATTTGCTGCCTGTGCTGCAATTTATCCACAGCCGGGGCGTCATCCATCGCGACATTACCCCCACTAACATCATTCGCCGCAAGGCCGATGGGGTGCCGATTTTAATTGACTTTGGCGTGGCTAAGCAGTTTAGCGAAGCCGTCCTCTATGAACCGGGAACCCGGATTGGCACCGAAGGCTATGCCCCCATTGAACAACTTCGCAGCGGCCAAGCCTATCCCTCTAGCGATCTGTATAGCTTGGGCACCACCTGCCTTCACCTGCTAACGGGGTGTAGACCAGAGGATCTCTACAACCCCCTAGAGGGGCGCTGGGTGTGGCAGGATCGGCTCCAGCAGATGGGGCGCACCATTAACCCGGGTCTGGCGGAGATTCTCAATGGCATGACCAAGGATCTGGTGAGTGATCGCTACCAGAGCGCCCAGGATGTGATCAGTGATTTGCAACGCCTGCCTAAATTATCCGGCGCAGTACCCGGATGGCAGGCATCCTCTGAATCTGGCAGCCTTTTTTCGGATCTACAACAACAACCCATCAGCGGGTCCGGGGAGCGGGTGGGATTGTCGTTACCTACCACGACACTGTCCGCTCCAGTCGAGCCCCCGCAGGTAGGGCCATCTAAGGCTGGCCTGCCCCGACCGTCCGATTCCCCTGGTCGGGTTAGCCCCCATCCAGATCAGGGGCGATCTATACCGCCCCCGCCCCCGCCGCTTCGCCCCCAATCTCAGCCTCCCACCTCCGTCCCACCAGGCTCTACCGGTCCTGGCTGGTACGAAGTCAGGCGATTCAAAGATCATCAGTCTTGGGTGGTCACCGTGGGGTTTAACCCCAAGCTGCCTTTATTAGTGAGCGGTAGCCTGGATGACACGGTACGGGTTTGGAATTGGCAAACGGGACAAACGCTGTACACCCTGCCCGCCCATGATCGGGGGGTCAACTGCATTGACCTGGGCAGCGGTGGCCAGGTGCTGGCCAGCTGTGGCGACGACGCTACGGTCAAGGTGTGGAATCTCAGTGATCGCGCCCTCCTGCATATCCTTAAGGGCCATCTGCGCGATGTAACCTCGGTGGCGGTTGGAGCCCAGGGTTTTTTGCTGGCTAGCGGCAGCGAGGATCGAACGATTCGACTGTGGACCTTGGATCGGGGCAACTTAGTCAAAACCCTGGTCGGCTCCGCAGGTATGATTAAGTCCGTGGCTTGGGCCCTGGGCGACAGCCTTTTAATTAGCGGCGGATCGGATAATACGGTGCGGCTGTGGAATCCCCAGACAGCGGCCAATAGCCTCATTCTTACGGGCCATACCAATACCGTCAACCATGTGGCCGTTAGCCCAAATCACCAGTGGATTGCTAGCGCCAGTAAAGATCGCACCCTCCGGCTTTGGCAGATTCCCAGCGGTGCGAAAGGCCCGACCCTCCAGGGACATACCCAGGAAGTGAATGCGGTAGCATTTCTCCCTGACGGTCAGCGACTGGTGAGCGGCAGCAGCGACGGCACCCTGAGGATTTGGGGCATTGACGGTACCCTACAAAACACCATCCACGCCCACACCAGCCCCATTCACAGCGTTGCGGCCCACAACAATGGAAAACTCATCGCCAGCGCCAGTGCCGATAAAACCATCAAGCTTTGGCAATGGTTTCGAGGATAACGACATTTACGATGCCTCGGTTAACTCGCCAGACTTGATATTAAATACCTCCTCCAATGATGGCGTTGGCCTGTATCTGGGCACGCTATAGAGCATGGTGCATTGAAGAGCTATCCCGATGATTCGAGGTCAATCCCCTCCCGATCATTCCATTGGTACAAGGGTGACGCCGTTGACGCTTCTTCCCAAAACCCAAGCCTATTTCATCCGCCTCGCGATTCACCCGCAACAGATCCTCCTGGGGCACTATCGGGCGGGGCAATTTCACCCCAGCGAGTACGGAACCATTGTGGCCGATGAGTGGGTACACTCCGCCACCCATCGCAAGGGCGTTGACATCGACCAATGGATCATCACGCCCCACGAACTCTGTGGCATCGTGCAGATCCAGTTCCCCACCTGCAGCGCCCTCCATGACGGGATTTCCACAGCCCAGGCCTCCCAAAAGCCCTGGCTACTCTCGTCTTTTATTGCTAGCTTCAAAGCCGCCGCCGCTAAACGCATTAATTTACGGCGCAACCGACCCGGCCAACCGGTTTGGCAACCCAGCTATCAGGAACAGTGGCTTCACGACCCTGCGACCCTAGCCCAAGTGCGTCATCGCCTCAGCATCCACGCGAGGCAGGAGGAAGGGGCCTAGATGGCACTCCGTGCAAACCACCAGCGCATTTTTACCCACCGCTAGCGTTTCACCGGATTCAGGCTTAGAGTGAGGGCAGGCCATCCCTCGTCTTTGGTATTAGTTGAGTCTGTGAAGCACGCCATCTCCAGATCCCTGAAACTGTCACGGGTTATGCTGTCGGTTTACTATGCCTACATGGTGGAATACCGAGCAGAACTTTTATTTTGGGTACTTTCGGGCACCCTACCTCTCATTCTGATGGGGTTGTGGGCCGAGGCCGCCCAAGGTGGGCAGTTTGCCCTCGGCCCAACGGAATTTATCCAGTACTTTTTAGCGGTGTTTCTGGTGCGCCAATTCACCGTCGTGTGGGTGATTTGGGAATTTGAACGGGAGGTAGTCGAAGGCAAATTATCACCCTATCTCTTGCAACCTGTGGATCCAGTTTGGCGACATTTTTTTAGCCACGTCGCGGAACGCTTTGCCCGCCTCCCCTTTGCGATAGTGCTGCTCGGCTTATTTTTGATGCTGTATCCCCAGGCCGCCTGGCTACCCAGTCTTGGCAACGGCATCCTAGCTGCCCTGGCCGTCACCATCGCCTTCTGCCTGCGGTTTTTGATCCAGTACACCTTTGCCCTGCTCGCCTTTTGGGCGGAGCGAGTGGTTGCCCTAGAGCAATTTTGGTTTCTGCTTTACATCTTTCTCTCTGGCATGGCAGCCCCCCTGGCCCTATTTCCCGATAGCGTGCGGGCCGTGGTACTATGGACACCCTTTCCCTACTTAATCTACTTCCCCGCCAGCTTGCTCACCAACCAGGCCGACCATATCGCCCAGGGCTTTATGGCCATGCTGCTGTGGGGGCTAGCCTTCTTGGGCCTCAACCGTTGGCTGTGGCGGCGGGGGCTACGTCAGTATTCCGGGATGGGAGCCTAGAACCATGGGACGCTATTGGCACGTACTAACCCTGTTTTGGGGAACCGCCATTGCCGCCGAATTGGAATACCGCATCAACTTTATGATTGCCGCGCTCACCAGCCTGGGCAACTTAGCGGGTAGCGTCTTCGGGCTCTTTTTGTTTTATCGAACGGGCTATCAGTTTCAAGACTGGACGTGGGAGGAAGCCCTGTTGGTGTTAGGGATGTTCACGCTGCTTCAAGGCTTTGCGGCCACCATGCTGATTCCTAACCTCAACAAAATTGTGACCCAGGTGCAGGATGGCACCCTTGACTTTGTCTTGTTAAAACCCATTAGCTCCCAGTTTTGGCTCTCCACCCGCCTCCTTTCCCCCTGGGGCTTGCCCGACCTAGCCTTTGGGCTACTGGTGATTGCCTACGCAGGGCAGCACCTTGATCTCGGGTGGGGGGCTTATCTTCGGGCCGTTCCACCGTTGATTTTCGGTGCCCTCAGCCTCTATGGCCTGTGGTTTATGCTAGGGGCGACCAGCATTTGGTTTGTCAAGGTGTACAACGTCACTGAGGTACTGCGCGGTTTGCTAGAGGCGGGTCGTTTTCCCATCGTGGGCTATCCCGCCGCCTACCGTATCTTTTTCACCTTCGTCATTCCCGTGGCCTTTCTCACCACCGTCCCCGCCCAGGCCATGCTAAGGGAGGGGGGCCAAGGCTGGCTTTGGGCCTCCGGTCTCCTAGCGGCAGGGCTGCTGTTCGTCGCCAACCGCTTCTGGCGCTTCGCCCTCCGGTTTTACACTAGCGCCTCCAGCTAGTCCTAAGACCCATCGAATCCGTGGGCTACCCCTAGGGTTGTGGCGTCAAACATCAACTTCGGCTCCCAAATTCCGCTAATCCACCGAGGATATTCACCCTAGGGCTCTGCTTTTGGGGAATCGGGGTGCGGGATTCGGATGGGGTCTGACAGACGTAGAGAACCCTCTCCTAGCAGCGGGTTTCTAGATACTGGCCGATCATAACCTCTTCGCCAGCGCGGGAAATCACCGTTTGTCGGGTACGGTAGCGCTGGCCAATCAGGCGAATTTCTTCCTCAAAGGATGAGCCGTTGTACTCGGTTTTGAGCTGGAGGGTGCGGTTGTCGCGGAAGAGGTATTGGGCGGTGACGGGTTTACTGGTGGCAAAGCCACGGTCACGGTACAGGGTTGTGCCTCGCACCCCAAACAGAGTGCTACCTTTGACAGGCTTTTTACCAGTGCCCACATAGTCGCTTTCCCAGGTCACCGAAGTCCCACAAATGAGGGGCGCATTGGCGCTCAGGCGGTGCAGTTCCGCCAGATGAAGCAGCTGGGGATGCCCTGGTTCCAGGAATTTAATGGTGATTTGGCTGACGACCTCCTGGGTTTCGCCGTTGCTGAGGGTATAGTAGCGACGCTCCGACCGCCATTCTCCAGCCGTTTCCTGAAAAAAGGCCGTTACCAGGGGCTCAGCTAGAATCCGGGCAGTTTCAACGGAGAAGGGCATAGGGTGTCATCCAGAGCAACGGCAAAGTAGTCAGACAGAACGTCAGCCTGTCAATTCAATCACACATCTTGTAACTTCAGTTTACTTTTATTAACATTCTTTTTCACTATAGACATCGCAGCAGGGGGATGCAAGGTAGCGTTGTCTAGGCGAGCGCGATGTTGGGGTTGATTTTACGAGTTCTAATAGAGAATTCGGTAAGCATTTTTACTCAATCGATAGATTCGCCGCCCCAAAGCAGCCCTTATGAACTGAGTTCCTGCCGTTGCAGAGGGCACCTCGCCTTGATCTGGCCTGAAGCAACTCTTTTTCCATCCTCGGCAGAAAACTATCCCAACCTCGCCTGGTCAGCCATCACCAAATACGGGTACCCCAGAGCAGGGTTACTATGGAGAAGGATGATGTAGTACGACGAACCAGGCATGGATCTAACGGATATCACCTACTTCTTTGACTGCTGCATCGGTCATTGGTCAATTGAGCGTACCTACCACTACCTCAGCCACCAGGAGATCGAACGCTCCCACACGGATTTCCAGGTGGAGGCCATCACCCTCGACCTCAAACACAAGGTTTTGACAGACAACGCCTACCCGATTCCCGACCAGCTCGACAGCCTGCCAGGTTTCAACCTCGTCTTTCACACCGTTTCTGATAAGGGGGAAGAGGTCTCCCAGGAGTTGCGGGCTTTGTTTGTGCCCAAGCAGCAGGCCGATGGCGTGATTACCGGAGACTATCTGCGCGACCGGGCCTACGAAGAAGCCCGACCCATCGTATCGAGCTTTCGCTACGATCCGAGTAACCGCGAACTGTTGATGACCACCCCCTATACCCGCGTGGTCTCCGTGGATTCCATTTTGCTAGTCAACCCGAATATGCGGATCCGCCGCATCCTCAACTATCAACGACCAGAGACTGGACAACCCCTCGACACGCTGGTGCTGGTGGGTTTTGGCGTAGAACAAAAGGTGGAACCGGATGGTGCCAGCGCCATAGCATCCTAATCACCCACCGCAGGCAATCCGCCCGTCTCTAGCCTAGGAAGTGCCCCGAGAACAACGTTGAGCCCCAGAATCTTTGTGTGTTAAAGATTCTAGGGCTCAATGGCTTAATCCTGGGGATTTTAACGCCGCTCCAGGGAAAAACCTGGAATTCGGACGCATAACCTTAGCTATCCGCCGTGGTTTCGGCAGGGGCTTCGGTAGCGGTTTCTTCGGCAGCGGTTTCTTCGACAGCGGTCTCCGGTTCGGTTTCCGCTAGGGGTTCTTCGACCACTTCAGCCTTGGGCTTGGGACGGGGGCCACGCATCAGGGCAGGGGGAACGGCGGGCTTGCGTTCTTCTTCCCGACCCCGACCGCCACGACGACCTTTGCCCCCCCGACGCTCGCCACGTTCACGGCGTTCGCCACCTTCGCTGCGTTCGCCACCTTCACTACGTTCGCTGCTGCCCGTGGTGATAATTTTTTTCTTGGGCTTGTCGGGGGAAGGATTAGGGGTATCTGCCATGGTATCTCTCTTGATTGCAACCCGCCGATCTTATCGTGAATTGGCCTACCCCTGGGGAATGGTGAGAGGGTGGGTAGGGCACAGGAGAGAGGAAGAGGAGCGTTAAGGAATCAGCGTAGGATCGGCCTTGGGGTCGCGATCTAGAACGTCTTTGATCCAGGCTTCTTCAATCCAGGTTTTGCAGACCACCGCTAGGGGCAACGCCAGAATGAGCCCCAGGGGGCCAAGAAAGGTGGCAAAGAAAATTTGGGCCACGAGGGTGGCGGCGGGCAGCAGCGAGACCTGTTTTTGCATGGTCATGGGAGTAAACCAGTAGCTCTCTAGGTTTTGAATCACCACGTAGAGCACAATCACCATCAGGGCTTTGCTGGGGGATTGCAGCAGCGCCACAAAGACCGGAAAAATAGCGCTGAGGGTAGGGCCAAGGTTGGGGATGAAGTTAAACATTCCAGCCAGGACGGCATGGGCAAAGGCGTAGGGTACACCCAAAATAATCAGCCCCACAAAGCTGAGGGTGCCCACAAACATGGAACTCAGGGCGACGCCCCCCAACCAAGACATGAGGGCTGTTTCGCATTTGGTCAGGATTTCATCGGCCCGACGCCGATAGCTGGAGGGAAACATCCGCAGCAGCAGCCCCCGGTAAGCCGGGGGGTTTGACAAAATCATCAGGGTGAGGACGATCAGCAGCAGCAGTTGCAGCACAATCGCCACGGAACTGGAGAAAAAGGACAGGAAATTGCCAAACACCGTGGTGCTAATGGCCGTAGCCTGCCGGATCAGATCGCCAAAGTCAGGCAGGAGACGGATATCTTGGCTGGGGAACCAGTCAGGCGGATTGGCCTTGAAGTCGTCAAACCAGCCGTTGAGGATAGCAAACCCCTTGGGCGTCAGTTCCAGCAATTCTTGAAACTGGCTGGCAAACAGGGGAAATACCAGGCCGAAAACAATAAAGCCACCCAGCACCACAAAGGCCCAGGTGACGAGCAGCGCTCGATCTCGGGGCCAGCCGTAGACCAGCACAAATCGCCGCGTCAGGCTATTGAGGGCGGTGACGAGCACCACAGCGGCAAACATCAGCAGCACAATCTGCCGGAAACGCCACAGCACAAACAGCGCCATGCCCAAGAGGGCCAAATTAATCCAGTCGGTTAGCTTCACCCGCCTTCCCCACCCAGCACACAGCAACAAGCATTCAACCTATGGTCCAAGGAAACCGTATCGCCGCTAACAGCCTGCCATCGTAGGCTGATATGCTGAAAGTCTACTATACGCATTCTGATGCCATGGCGTCCTCCCCTACGACTTCCCTGCGGGAACAGCAGCACCCCATGATTCGGGACTTGGCCAACCGCATAGAGGCGGTGTGGCAGGAGTACCTGGATCTGTCTCCCTACGCCCTGCCAGAGGATTTGGGCTATGTGGAGGGCAAGCTGGAGGGCGAACGCCTCACCATCGAAAACCACGGCTACCAAGCGCCCCAGTTCCGCAAGCTACACCTAGAACTGGCGCGGGTAGGGAATAACCTGGACATTCTCCATTGCGTGATGTTTCCCAACCCAGAGTATGGCCTGCCCATGTTTGGCTGCGACCTGGTAGGGGGCCGTGGCCAAATTAGCGCCGCCATTGTTGATTTGTCCCCCGTGGCGGAAACCTTGCCCCCCACCTACGACGCAGCCCTCACCACCATGGCCCCACCCC
>CAZWNR010000083.1:0-11357 GCA_964635665.1 uncultured bacterium
GCTAGCGTATCAAACAGGGTTACGTAGTCGGCTTCGGTGGAGGCGCCCAGGCCTAGCACGATTAGCGGCAGGCCGAGGCGATGGGCCATCCAGCGAGCGGTTTGGGTTTTTCCGGTACCGGGTGATCCACCGAGCAGCACCACCGGGTGGGCCTCGGTTTGGACGAGGGCGCAGAGGGCGGCGAGCTGACTGATCACCGGGGGCGGCAGCACCAGGGGCGGCTCGGCCTCGGTGGGGGAAAGGGCTTGCAGGGGTGGAGCCAGGGCAGCAGCGAGCCAGGGCTGAATTTGGCCGGGGTCAGGATTCTCGGCCAGCAGGTAGGCGGCGAGGGGTGCGGCAAGGCGCAGGTGGCGGCTGAGTAGGGTGGTGTCTTCGGTACTGGCCCATTCCACCAGGCCGAGGCTGACCAAGCGACCGCTGGGGGCAATCATCGGGCGGGCCTGTCGCCATTCTTGGTCGTTACGGCAGAGCAGGCGCAGGCACAAATCCACCGTGGGTAGGTCCCATTCCGATTCGTCGTGCTGGTATTGCAGATAGCCGTAGAGTCGCCCAAAACGATGGTTGATCTCCGGGGCGAGGGCCATCAAAATAACATTTTTTTCAAAGGCGCTGAGCTGAAGCTGATCCCGCAGTGCGGGCAGGGCCAGGGAAATTCCCTGCTGCTGGCTGGCCTGGATGCGGGCTTCGAGGTGCTGGGCGTAGTTGGTTCCTCGGCTGGGGGTGGCCTTGGGCGGGCGGGCGTGGTCGTAACCGGGTTTGCCATTGAGGGACACAATCCCCTTCCACCAGTGGCTGGTGACGCGATCCTGGTCGGAGAGGGCAAAGTCATCCACCTCCTCAATGTCTCGTTTTTGGCGAGACACCGCCACCATCAGTAGGCGATCCAACCAGGCCAGTTCGGTCTTCAGGTAGGCCCAATTGTCGGTGAAGGGAAGCGCCTCATGGGGTGTGGACATGGCCAAGGACTCGGATAAATTCTAGGGGCAGGCCATCGGCATCGGCGAGGAAAGCCACTTCGTAGACGCGATCACCAATGACTTGCTGCTGCGGCTCTAAGAGTACCCTAAGCATACCCGCCGCCGCCCCTCGTTGATGAGGGGGGCAATCCGCCACGGTCATTTCAGGTTCCTCACCTCCAAAGGCTTGACGTAGTTCCGCCAGCCACAGGGGCAAACTTTCCACCCGATCCGTCATATCAAAGGACAGGTGGTAGTAGCCCGTGTAGTGCTCGTCGTGGAAGGCATCGGCGGCGGGGCGGGGCTCTGGAATTTGGATCAGCTCAATGCGTCCCCCCAAGCCCTCCATCCAGCAGGCCAGGGTCATCCCGGTGGTAAACCGCTCCCGCACCTCAAAGCCCAATCCTTCGTAAAAGGCAATGGCTCGGTGAATGTCGGCGGTGCGAATGGAGGCATGGTGAAGCATGGCAGATGGCAATGGCGACCTCAAAAGGATGGCGACCCTAGGCCATGGGGAATCGGGCCTAGACCGTGATTAACAGCTCTGGGGCTGCACCGAACCTCCTTCTATCGTAGCGATTGTTGCCCGATTGGGCGGATCACAACGATGTACCCCAGGATTTCCAGGCCCTTAGCCTCGGATAGTCGTCCCTCGACCCAGAGGGATCGGCGGGGATATACGGAGCCATCATTGATTGATAGGACACTAGGGATACCTAATTTGGTCAGTTTGGTGAGTTATATCGGCACTTTGTAGTTGGATGCGGGCCTATTTGGGGCACTCTAGGAGATAAGGAAGTGCACAAACCCGTGACCCAACCTCCGAGGGCAACAATGCACCATGGGCCTGCCGAAACAACGACCGATTCTTCTGGAACGCCGGGAGGAATCGATCCCTCGACCCCGCCCATAGCATCTAGCCCACCGGCTGTCGCGGAGTCTAATATCGCCTTTCCCCAGGGGTTGCTGGCTAGCGTGCTAGACCGCATTAACGATGGAGTATTGGCCATTGATGCCCAGGAGCGGATCATTTACCTGAACCAGCGGGCGGCGCAAATTCTCAATCGCTCCATTGAGGATCTGCTGGGACAAAATTTATGGATGGCGTTCCCGGAAGCACGGGAGCAGCCCTTCTATACCGATACCCAGCAAGCCATAGCCGAGCAGCGTTCCGTCACCAAAGTCCACTTTTACCCGCCCTTTCAGCGCTGGTTTGAAAACCGCATTTACCCCAGCGAGGATGGCGTCACGTTTTACTTTACCGACGTGACCGAACGCCAACAGGCCGAGCAGGAACGCCTACAAGCCGAGAAACTCCGGGTGGAACTGGGGCTGCTGGAGGAAACCCTAGAGTCTATTCTGGCAGGCTATTGGGATATTAACTTTGCTGAGGGCACCAACTACATGAGCCCTGGCCTGAAGCGCATGTTTGGCTACACCGATGCCGACCTGCCCACGGAACCCGACACCTGGCAGCGCCTCATCTTTCCAGAGGATCTCGCCATCGCCTTGGCCAGTATGGAACGCCACATTGCCAGCCACGGCCAAGAGCCCTATTACAACGAGGTGCGCTATCGCCATAAAAATGGATCAACGGTATGGGTGATCTGCGCCGGACGGGTCATTGAGTGGGACGAAGCCGGGAACCCCCTATACATGGTGGGCTGCCATGTGGATATCACCCGGCTCAAGCAGGCCGAAGCCAAGCTACAACGAAGTGAATCTCATCTGCAAGAGGCCCAGCGCATCGGCAACCTAGGCAGTTGGGACTATGAGGTGAATACCGAGCGGATTGTGTGGTCAGATCATCTCTACCGTATTTTTGGCCTGCCCGTAGGTGCCTCCCCAGAAAACTTTGATACCTTACAGCACTATTTTCACCCGGAGGATCAGGAACGCCATCGCCAAGTGGTGGAGAAGATTCTAACGACGCAGGAGCCCTACGATGAGGAATTTCGGATTGTCCGCCCCGACGGCAACGAGGCCGTGATTAACGTGCGAGGAGAAGCCATCCTCAACAACAAGGGTGAGGTGATTCGCCTCACGGGCACAGCCCAAGACATCACCCAGCGCAAACAGGCCGAACAACACCTGCAGGATCTATCCCTCCATCTCAGTTTTGCCCTAGACTCCGGCCACATTGGCACCTGGAGCCTAGATTTGCGAACCCAGGCTGTCACCTGGGATAGTCGGCTATTGCAAATCTATGACCTCACGACTCCCCCCGCCACCCTGGCCGAGTGGCGTAGTACCCTGCACCCAGAGGATTTGGGCTCGGTGGATGCCGACTTTGAGCGGGTATTGGCCGGATCTCAACCGACGCCCCAAACGGTGCGCACGTGGCGGGCCGATGGCCAATTGCGCTGGATTCGAGCCACGGCCCTGATGGAAACCGACCCCGAGGGGCAACCCTGGCGGATGATTGGCACCGTGATTGATATCACGGAAACCAAGTTAATTGAGGAGCAACTGCGCCAAACGTCGGCCCAATTGGAAGCCTCGAACCACGAACTTGAGGCCTTTGCCTACTCGGTTTCCCACGATTTACGGGCTCCCCTGCGGGC
The DNA here is from genome assembly GCA_964635665.1 of uncultured bacterium. Taxonomy (GTDB): domain Bacteria; phylum Cyanobacteriota; class Cyanobacteriia; order Phormidesmidales; family Phormidesmidaceae; genus Nodosilinea. The sequence goes on from CAZWNR010000083.1 coordinate 3,521, forward strand.
CATCGATGGCTTTAGCCAAGCCCTGCTAGAGGACTATGGCGACCAGGTGGACAAAGACGGGCAGGACTATTTCCGCCGCATTCGCCACAATATTCGGCGCATGGGCCAGCTCATTGATGATCTGCTGCGGCTGTCGCGGGTGTCGCGGGCGGCGATGCAGTGTCAATGGGTCAATCTCAGTGCCCTGGTGGCCGAGCAGGGGGCCGAACTCCAGCAAGATCAGCCGGAACGCTGTGTAAATCTGTCGATTACGCCGAATCTCACGGTCTGGGCCGATGTGGCATTAATGCAAGTGGTGATCACTAACCTGGTGCAAAATGCCTGGAAGTTTACCAGCCACCATGCCCATGCCCAAATTACCTTTGGCTGTACCCATCGAAGCGAGGAAAGGGTCTATTTTCTGCGCGACGATGGCGCTGGCTTCGACATGGCCTATGCCAACCAGTTGTTCGGGGTGTTCCAACGCCTCCACAATGCCGATGAATTTCCTGGAACAGGCATTGGCTTGGCCACGGTGCAGCGCATCATTCACCGTCACGGCGGCCAAATCTGGGCCGAGGCCGCTGTGGAACAGGGTGCCACCTTTTACTTCACCTTGCCCCTGCGGTCTACCCTAGCGGAGGCACAACGATGACGACCCAACGAAGTATCTTATTGGTGGAAGACAACCCCGACGACGAGCGGTTGACCCTGCGCGCCTTGCAGCGCAGCAACATTACCAACCCCGTCACCATTGCCCGTAATGGCGAAGAAGCCCTACAGCAGATCTGGGCCATGAACCCACTCCCCTGTGTGGTGCTGTTAGATTTAAAGCTACCCAAGGTGGGTGGCTTAGAGGTTCTGCGTCAGATTCGTGCCCACGAACTCACACGAGCCTTACCCATCGTTGTACTCACCTCCTCTAGCGAAGAGCGGGACATTGTTAATAGTTACCATCTGGGAGCCAATAGCTACGTTCGCAAGCCCGTGGCCATCGACGAATTTACAGCGGCGGTGGGCCAGTTAGGGCTGTATTGGGCCATTCTCAATCAACCATGCCCACACCCATGATCTCCGCCACCGAACCACTAAAGGCCTTGATTGTTGAAGACTCTGACGATGATGTCGTCTTACTGCGGCGCGAACTACGGCGGGCCGGGTTCGACCTCACTTGGGCTCAGGTACAAAGACCGGAGAAGTTTCAGGCCGCCCTGCAATCCCAGGACTGGGATGTGGTGCTGTCGGACTATAAAATGCCCCACTTCAGCGCCCCTGCGGCCCTAGACCTGCTGAAGCAGAGTGGGCAAGACCTGCCCTTTATTGTGGTGTCAGGTACCTTGGGCGAGTCTACCGCCGTGGAGATGATGCGGGCCGGAGCCCACGACTACGTGATGAAGGACAACCTTTCACGTCTGGGGGAGGCGGTGCGGCGGGAGCTACGCGATGCCCAAATTCGTCGAGAACGCCAGCAGGTGCAGGCCGATCTGGAGCGTACCCGTGAACTGCTGCACCTCGCCATTGAGGGATCGGGAATTGGACTATGGAACTGGCACATTTCCAGCGGTGCCGTGTGGACGAACGAGCAGTGCATTCAGCTCTTGGGCTACGACTTCACCACCACCGACCTCGACTTCACCACCATCCACACCTGGCGACAGTTCGTCCATCCTGACGACCGCGATAAACACCATGCTGCCCTAGAGGCTCACCTAGCCGGAACCACCCCCACCTTCGACTGTGAGATGCGCCTACGCCACCGCCAAGGGCACTGGATTTGGGTGCTGGATCGGGGCAAGGTAGTGGAATGGGATGCCAACGGCCAGCCCCTACGCATGAGCGGCACCTTCACCGATACTACCGACCGCAAGCGGGCCGAGGAGGAGCGCCACCAGGCCACCGCCCAAATGCTCCACAACAGCCTCCATGATGCCCTGACCGGGTTGCCCAATCGTAACTTTCTCAAGCAGCGGCTAGAGCTAGCCATCCAGCGATCCCATCGCTATCCCCACGCCCAGTTTGCGGTGTTGTTTCTCGACCTCGATCACTTCAAGGTGATCAACGACAGCCTCGGGCACCTGGCGGGGGATGAAATTTTAACCACGGTGGCCCACAAGCTGAAAACCCTGGTGCGGGCCAGCGATATGGCGGCTCGTTTGGGGGGCGATGAATTTGTGCTGCTGCTGGAGGATCTCGACAGCTTGCAGGAGATTGAAATCATTGCCACCCGGTTGCTGCGGGAACTGCAACAGCCCCTCCCGGTGGCAGGGCGCGAAGTCTTTCTCAACGCCAGCCTGGGCATTGTCATGGGCCTCACCCACTACGAGGAACCCTCCGAACCCCTACGCGATGCCGATATCGCCATGTATAGAGCCAAGGCCCAGGGGCGAGGGTGCTACGTCTTTTTTGATGAATCTATGCGACGGCAAGCCCAGGCAAGGCTCCAGCTTGAGCAGGATCTACGCCGCGCTATCGATCAGCGGGAATTGGTGCTCCACTACCAGCCCATCCTCTGCCTGGTCACCCGACGACTGAAAAGCTTTGAGGTGTTGGTGCGTTGGCAATCCCCCGACCGAGGGCTGATTCCACCGGATCAGTTTATTCCTGTGGCCGAAGAAACCGGGCTGATTATTCCCCTCAGCCTGTGGGTGATGGAAGCGGGGCTGCAACAGCTCGCCACCTGGCAGCGTCAATATCCGCACTGGGCCAACCTGGGCCTCAGCTTTAACGTGGCTATCCAAGACCTGCTGCGAGATCACCTGATTGACGATCTGAAAACCATGCTGAGCCAACATTGCCTACCGGGGCACTGCATCAACCTCGAAATTACCGAAAGCACCCTGATCCAAAGCATCCAGGCCATGGCCCAACGGCTACACCAACTGCGCGAGCTGGGCATTCGCCTTACCATCGACGACTTTGGTACCGGATACTCCTCCCTCAGCTATCTGCACCAACTCCCGGTCAACGCCCTCAAAATTGATCGATCCTTTGTCACCACCATGGAGGCCAACCCTCGCAATGGCGACATTGTCGAAACCATCATCACCCTCAGCAATCGCCTAGGCCTAGAGGCCATTGCCGAAGGGGTGGAAACCGCAGAGCAGCAGTCCCAACTTCAGCAGCTTGGCTGCGAACTGGCCCAGGGCTACTGGTTTGCCTACCCCCAGCCCGCCGCCGAGGCCGAACATTGGCTGATGACCCTAGAGCCTGTCCTCACCTCCGTTGAGTCCCCTGAATAGGGCAAGACCTCAGGATAGCCGTAGGGCACCGCCCGCCATTTGCCTAGACTCCGGCGGGGTACCCTAGGACAAACTGCCTGGAACCGAGAGTGATCGGCCATTATCTTGGGGTTTCAGGCTCAAAATAAAGGGCATAGCCGTTTTCACCCATTGGGCAATGGGGGTAAAGTTGGCGGCCTCTTCGCCGTAGCAGGTTTCTAGCATGTCGGTGTGGATGATGCCGGGATTGAGGGCCACCGCCGCCATGCCGGGGGGCAATTCCTGGGCAAAGGCTTGGGTTAGGCCTTCAATGGCCCATTTGGTGGCGCAGTAGGGGGCAAATTCTGGCGAGGTGCCTCGGCCCCAACCGGAACTATAGTTCACAAAAATACCGCTGCCCCGCTGAATCATGGCTGGGGCGAAGCTGCGGAGGACGTTGACCGTCCCCAGAATATTCACCGTCACCACCGCCTCAAATTCCGCCACGGGCACCTGCCACAGGGGCGCAGGCTCGTTCACCAGACCCGCATTGTTGATTACAACATCGGGCACCCCCACCTGGTCTAGAACCGCCTCGGCCCAGGTCTGCACCGCCACCGCATCGGCAATGTCTACCGCTGTAAAGTGCTGGCCAGGGTACTGATGCGCCAGTTCCGCCACCGCTTCAGCCCTACGCGCACAGCCCGATACCCGGTGTCCCTCGGCAATCAAGGACTCCGCCAAGGCCCGCCCCAATCCACGGCTGATGCCCGTAATCACAAAATGCTTGCCCATGGTGCGCGGTGTTCTCCAGGTGGTTGCTGACAATGGATCGGGGATGGCTAAAGCCTAATTGCTAACCGCATCCTATGGCCCCAATTCTCAACCCGTCAAACGGTAGGGACAAGATTTCCTTACCCTGCCGAATTAGAGATCATGACTAGGCCGATAGGATCCATCGCCTACAGGGGGCGAGATCGCTCGGATTTGCGGCTATCCCAGGACAGTTCTAGGGCCTTGCGAAAGTCGTTCATGGCGGCAGCGGCCCCACAGCCCAGACGAATTTGGGTGTGCCCCCGGCCAATGTAGGCCTCCGCTAGGTTTGGATCCATATCAATGGCTTGGTTAAAGTCGGCTAGGGCCAGATCCCAGTCTTCCATAAAGTAGCGGGCATAGCCTCGGTCACAGTAGGTGAGGGGATCCTCGGCGCGGAGGGCAAGGGCATGGTTAAAGTCGGCGATGGCCTCTGGGTATTGACCCTGACGGCTGAAGACGCGCCCCCGGTTGGCCAAAATGCGTCCACTGCCAGGGCTGAACCGCAGGGCCAGGGTATAGTCGGCGTTGGCTCCGTCCATATCGCCCATCTGCGCCCGCAGCCGTCCCCGGCTATCGTACAAATCCGCCAGCCGAAACCGCAGATTGAGGGGCGTATCTTCGCTGCACAGGGTTTCGGGGCTATCCAGAGCTAAGCCCACCAGGGTTTGATTATAGGAACGATCTTCTAGGGCGGGGTTAATGGCTAAGACCTTGGTGTAGTCGTCAATGGCCCCCTGAAAATCCCCTAGTTCGTGGCGCAGCATCCCCCGGTTGATGTAGGCTTCGGCGTAGTCGGGCTGGTGGTCGAGGGCTTGGTTGATGTCGAGGGTGGCCTGATAGAAGTTGCCCAGTTGGAAATGGGCCACGGCCCGATAATTCAGGGCCTCGGCATGGTGTGGCTGGTGATCGAGCAGGGCGGAAAAGTCGGCGATGGCCTGCTGGTAGGCTTGGCGACGGTGTTCGGCTAGGGCGGTGTGGGCTCCCTGTTTCACGTAGGCCAGCCCCCGCCACAACAATAGCTTGGGAAAACGCGGTTGCTGGGCCAGCACGATGGAAAAATCGGCAATGGCCCCACTGTAGTCTTCGAGATCTAATTTGATTCGGCCTCGGTTAGCGTAGGCTTTGAGGGCGGTGGGCTGAAGGGCAATGGCTTGATCGAGGTCGCCTAGCCCCGCCGAAAACTTACCTAGGGTGCGATAGAGGCTACCCCGACTGATGTAGGCATTCACCAGGTTTGGGTCAAGGCGCAGGGCCGTGGAGAAATCCGCCATGGCCTCCGCGTGCCGCTGGAGATCTCGGTAGGCACAACCGCGATTGTAATAAGCCTTGGCACAGTCCTTGTCCAGTTGAATGGCCTGGGAAAAAACCTCAAGGGCATCCTGAAAGTACCCTCGCTTGGCCTGCTCAATGCCGACCTTCAATAGCTCGCTAATCGTCATAGATGGTAGAAGCGGTGCCGTAGGACACCGTGGCTCAAGCGTTTATTGTGGGGGAAATAAACGTTGTCTAGTCAACGTGGTCTAACGGAAGATTGGCTCAACCCAGGTCGGCCAACGATCTACCCTGCGTTTACGTAGCAATACTCTTGTGGTCTCCAGCCATAGACCCATTATGCTACGCCCTCGCCCAAACGACTAGGATCAGCCTAGTGAATCTCCCCATAATTACGGACTAAGTTGCCAAGGGTTTACGAAGGAACACCGATGGATCACGCTGACGGCCCCAGCGCCCGAAAGTCTGCATCCCTATCGGTTTAGCCGTCCGTAGGGGCAAGGCTTCCTCCCTGCCCCGATGCCCCTAGACCCGCAGCAGACGGTTGGTGAACTCGGCCTCCAGGCTCTTGAAACCCAGGCTGCGGGAGAGGGAGAGGCCCTGGGTGTAGGCGGTTCTGGCCTCCTCGGTGGATCCGGTGGCTTGGTAGTAATCCCCCAGCCAGCGCAGGGTGAGGGCGGTTTGCAGATCGGGATCGGGGGTGTTGAGGGTGAGGGCCACCCGACGATCTAGGAAGGGCTTGGCGGTTGCGAAGTCTTCCCGGTCAAAATAAATTGTCAACAGGCCATCGATGGCCCGCAGTTGGGTGCCTCGGTTGGCCGCCTCTTCCCCCAGCCGCAGCCCCACCCGAAAGGCTCCGATGGCGTTGGATTCGCGACCTAGGGCCAGGTAGGTTTCGCCCAGGTGGTTGGAGGTGTTGGCTTCGCCCAGAATATCCCCGCCCAGCAGGCGATAGTTAGCGGCGGGTTCCAAGAATTGTAGGGCTTGTTCCCATTGGCCCCGGCGCAGGGCCACCAGACCCAAATTGCTGAGGGAAAGGCCAATGGCGTTGGCATCTTCGGTGGCCTGGGCCACAGATAAGGCTTCCTCGAAACGGGCTTGGCTTTCGTCAAAGCGGCCCAAGTTGAGGTGGAGGGAGCCCAAGTTGTTGAGACCAAACACCACCCCTAGGGGATCGTTGCTATCGCGGGCAGTGCCCACCCGGCGCTGAAAGGCCTGTTCGGCCTCAGGGTATTGCCCCAGCACCACAAAGGCATTGCCCAGGGCGCTATAGACTTGGCTCTGGGCCTGGGCATCGCCCAGGGCGGCATAGATGGCGGCGGCTTCGCTCCAGGATTGGGTGGCCTGCACCAAATCCCCGTCAGCGGCCTGCTGGAAGCCCAACTGCGACCACTGATCGGCCACATCACGGGCGGGGCCTTGGGTGGCGTTGCGGGGCTGGACATCAAGCTGCTGGTTTAGGTTAGAGGCGAGGCTCGCCCCTGGAGACCCCACCAGGGCCAGGGCGGCAATCAAAAAACTGACAGACCGCATAGCCTAACCCTCACTGACAGAGGGCAAGGGCTGTCCCAAAATACCCGCCACCTGATCCGGCCAGTCGAACACCCCCTCCAGCAGGGCGTCATCCATGGGCGTATCTAAGGTCATATCGGCCTCGTTGGCGGGCTGATAGTTGAGGTAAATCATGCGGATATCCTCCGGCAGAGACTCCTCCAGGCGTCGGTAGGCTTGGTCTAGAGTTTGGCGCACATCGGCGGCGGAGAGCTTTTCCCCCTCGGCCCACAAGTAGGCGACAATCCGCGCTTCGCTCCACCGGAAAGTGAGGGCCATCACCAGCACCAGACGCTCTAGGGGCGGCAGTCGATCGAGGGCTTGCTCTAGGTAGCACCAGAGCGGGGGCGAGGCCTGGGCGAGGGAATAGTGAATAGATTCCACCTCTGGGATAACCGCCTGGTTAATGCAGAGAGCCGTCACGTTGATCAGCCAGTTTTGCAGGGTGAAGGGACGCTGGCTGTCCTGCATAGCCTCGGCGGTGGGGCAATTCAGGCCGTTGAGTTCGTGCAGAATGTGTCGCCAGGTGAGGGCAAAGAGGTAATCTGCCTGCACCGGAGACCGGGCCGAGTGGCGGATGAGGCTATAGACCACGGGGGTGTAGCGACAGAAAATAGCCGTAAAATATCGACCGGAGCCGGGATGGCGTTGGAACAGATTCACCAACTCCCGGTCGCTTAGGTGCTGGAGCGACTGCACCAGGTGATGATCGCTTTCTGGAAAGTAGGGGATGTTCACTGCGCTGGCCATGGGTTAAGCCGCACCTCAAGCAACGACGGAACGGATCAGCAAGACGGATTTTGGAAAATCCGCCTCTAAAAATCCGCCTCTAATATATCTATTTCGCCGCCGTTGCACACGGAAAATCCAAAAAAGCCTTTTTCTACAGCCAGGGCGTGATGGGTGAGAGGGTGTGTGACCGGGGAGCCAAGGACTTCGAGTCCTTGGCTCAAAGCCGAAATCCTCTAAAGAGGATTGGGGCGCAGGGCATCGGGGTTATGGGATGCGGATTTGGTATGAGG
>CAZWNR010000084.1:0-11302 GCA_964635665.1 uncultured bacterium
GGGCAGGGGTTGCTCGTCCGCGAGGCTGCGGGAGGCCAGGTATTGGTACATGTGGTACCGGCTGGCGACGCTGATTTGGGCTTGGCGCATCAGCTCCTTGGCTTCGGCGGGTTTGCTCCGCAGCAGCATTTTGAAGCGATTTTCGCTGTACATGGCCTGTTCCAGCGAGCGTTTGGGGGCGCGGCTGTCGAGTTGCAGGGGGTTTTCGCCCTGCTCGGTACGACGGGGGTCGTAGCGGTAGAGCAGCCAGCGACCGGATTCCACCGCCGCCGTTTGTTGCTCCATGCCCTTGGCCATGTTGATGCCGTGGGCGATGCAGTGGGAGTAGGCGATGATCAGCGAGGGGCCATCGTAGGCTTCGGCCTCCAGGAAGGCGCGCAGGGTGTGCTCGTTGCGGGCCCCCATGGCCACGCTGGCGACGTAGATGTTGCCGTAGGTCATGGCCATCAGACCGAGGTCTTTTTTCACCGCTGGCTTGCCCCCCGCCGCGAACTTGGCCACGGCACCGATGGGGGTGGCCTTGGACATTTGGCCGCCCGTGTTGGAATACACCTCCGTATCCATCACCAGCACGTTGACGTTGCGCCCGCTGGCCAGGACGTGATCCAACCCGCCATAGCCGATGTCGTAGGCCCAGCCGTCGCCGCCGACGATCCACACGCTCTTTTTCACCAGGTAATCGGCCAGGGAGAGCAGGTTTTGCAGGCGGGTCTTCAGCATCCGGTCGCCGTTAAGGCCACCTAGCCAGCCCTCGATGCCCTGCTTCAGCAAGGCCACCCGTTCCCGCTGCTCGAAGATGTCGGCCTCGGTGGTTTGGGCATTGCCGAGGATGGCGTTGGCCAGGTCGCGGGACAGGGGCGAGTTTTCGGTCTCTAGGGCCAGGGTGTGCAGCAGTTCCATCGCCTGTTGGGTTTGTTTATCCAACGAGACCCGGAAGCCCATGCCAAACTCGGCGTTGTCCTCAAACAGGGAGTTTGACCAGGCGGGGCCGCGACCCTCGGCGTTGGTGGTGTAGGGGGTGGTGGGCAGGTTGCCGCCATAGATGGAGGAACAGCCCGTGGCGTTGGCGATCAGCATGCGGTCGCCAAACAACTGGGTGGCCAGTTTGATGTAGGGGGTTTCGCCGCAGCCACCGCAGGCCCCAGAGAACTCGAACAGGGGTTCCTGCATTTGCTGGTGGGAGATTTTCCGCAGATCCAGGTCGTTGCGGTTGGGGTTGGGCAGCTTCAGGAAGAAGTCCCAATTTTCTGCTTCCGGCTCCCGCAGGGGCAGTTGTTCCGCCATGTTGATGGCCCGCTTGCTGGGTTCCGCCTTGTTCTTGGCGGGGCACACCTCCACACACAGGGCGCATCCGGTGCAGTCCTCCACCGCCACCTGGATGGTGAACTTGAGGTCACTCCAGGCATGATCCCGCGCCGCCGTGCTTTGGAAGGTAGCCGGGGCCTCCGCCAGTGCCGCTTCCTCGTAGACCTTAGAGCGGATTACGGCGTGGGGGCAGACCATCACGCACTTGCCGCACTGCACACAGACATCGGGGTCCCAAACGGGTACCTCCTGGGCCACGTTGCGCTTTTCGTACTGGGTGGTGCCGCAGGGGTAGGTGCCATCGGCGGGCAATGCGCTCACCGGGAGGCTGTCCCCTTCACGGGCCATAATTTTGCCCAGCACATCTTTGACGAAGGGCGGGGCGCTGTCGGGCACCCACTTGTGGGGGGTGGGGTCGCCGTTGGGGTCGGCCACGGGCACTTCATAGAGGTGATCCAACGAGGCATCCACCGCCTTCATGTTCATGGCGACGACCTCTTCGCCCTTCTTGCCGTAGGTCTTGCGGATGGAGTATTTGATCGCCTCAATCGCCTCCTCCCTAGGCAGTACGCCGGAGAGGGCAAAGAAGCACACCTGCATCACCGTGTTGATGCGGCCCGCCATGCCCGCGTCCCGCGCCACCTGGTAGGCATTGATGGCGTAGACCTTGATGCCCTTGGCAATGATCTCCTGCTGCATGGTCTGGGGCAGCCGCGCCCAGGTTTCCGCCGGGTCGTCGAAGGGGCTGCTGATCAGCAGGGTGGCTCCGGGCTTGGCCTCGTGGAGCAGTTCCAGCTTGTTGACAAACTCCCACTGGTGGCAGGCGACAAAGTTGGCCTCGGTGATCAAATACGTCGAGCGAATCGGGTTCGGCCCAAACCGCAGGTGGGATACCGTCACCGAACCGGACTTCTTGGAGTCGTAGACAAAATACCCCTGGGCATAGTTCGGGGTATCTTCGCCGATGATTTTGATCGAGTTTTTGTTCGCCCCCACGGTGCCGTCGGAGCCGAGGCCGTAGAACACCGCCCGCACCACGTTGTCTGGCTCGGTGGTAAAGCTGGGGTCGTAGTCCAACGAGGTGAAGGTGACATCATCCACAATGCCCACTGTGAAGTGGTTTTGGGGATTAGCCTTAGCCAGGTTGTCGAAGACGCCCTTCACCATGGCGGGGGTAAATTCCTTAGAAGACAGGCCATAGCGACCGCCCACCAGCTTGGGATAGAAAGGCCGGGGTTCCTCAAAGTGGGGAGCCTCTTCGCTGCCTTCTAGGTGAACCTTGCCCTCGGTTTGGGGCAGTTCGTGGATGGCGTGGACGACATCTAAATAGAGGGGTTCGCCCGGACTGCCCGGTTCCTTGCAACGATCCAGCACCGCCAAGGATTTCACGGTTTTGGGCAGGGCGTTGATAAAGGCAATGCTGTCGAGGGGCCGATAGAGCCGCACCTTCAGCACACCGACTTTTTCGCCCTGGGCCAGCAGCGCATCCACGGTTTCGTGCACCGTTTCCGCCCCGGAACCCATCAGTACCACCACCCGCTCGGCATCGGGGGCCCCGTGGTACTCGTAGATGTGGTACTGCCGCCCGGTCAGTTGGGCAAACTCATCCATGGCCTGCTGCACAATGTCGGCGCAGGCGTTGTAGTAGCGGTTCACCGTCTCCCGCCCCTGGAAGTACACATCGGGGTTTTGGGCGGTGCCGCGAATGACGGGCCGATCCGGGGTTAGCGCCCGCTGGCGATGGTGCAGCACCAGGTCGAAGGGCACGTATTCCGCCAGCACCTCGTCGGGAATCGTCTCGATCTTTTGCACTTCGTGGGAGGTGCGGAAGCCATCAAAAAAGTGTAGGAAGGGAATGCGCGACTCTAGGCTGGCCCGAATCGAGATCGCCGCCATGTCCTGGGCCTCCTGGACGGAATTAGAGGCTAGCAGAGCGCAACCCGTGGCGCGGCAGGCCATGATGTCGCTGTGGTCGCCAAAGATAGAAAGTCCTTGCGCCGCCAGGGATCTCGCCGCCACATGGATCACCGCTGAAGTCAGTTCCCCGGCAATTTTGTAGAGGTTGGGAATCATCAACAGCAACCCTTGGGAGGCGGTGAAGGTCGTTGTTAACGACCCCGCTTGCAATGCCCCATGGACAGCCCCCGCCGCCCCGGCCTCGCTCTCCATTTCCACCACCGAGGGCACCGTGCCCCAGATATTGGGCTGATCCACCGAGGCCCAGGCATCGGCCCATTCGCCCATGGGCGAGGACGGCGTGATCGGGTAGATGGCGCAGACTTCGCTGAGACGGTAGGCGACTCTCGCCACCGCCTCGTTACCGTCTAGGGTGACAAACGCTTGATTTTCCATGGCGATCCCCTTGGGACTAAATGGGCATGGCTCAGACCACATAACCAGAGGGACTCTGAGCCGCTGGATTCCTGTCAAATCTGATGATTTCGGGACAGGGATAACGTCAAAACAAAAACCGGTTTAAACCATTCGATGAGAGTCTTACTTTCTCAACCTCGGCCTTGTTTAAGTAGACCTATCTCCTAAAAAATGCTTAACGATAGGCCGTTTATTTTTTAATGTGCTATGCCGGAATGGCAGATTTTAAGCCATCACTATAAAATAGCAACAGTTCTATCTTGACACTGTTCTTTAGCCTAGGAACAGGTTTTTAGGTAAACTTTACCAGGTGCCCAAAGCTTTATAAATCAAGGAAAATCCCTGTCCAAAAAATGAATGCCAGGGGATGGGTTATCATTCCTTAACCAAAACCCTGAATGGGAGAAAGCTTAAAACTACATTAAGGATTGTGTGGCTGGCTAGCGTTCAATCATCAATAATTCCAAGAAACCCTAAGCTTCTAAATGTCGTGTTTTTTGAGAAGCTTAGGGTTTACAGTTTTGGATATTCCTTAATCTTTCGCAAGTTGACTTGATATTTTTTAGCTGGCTGACTGGTACAACGCCGAAAAGCCTTGATGTCAGGTAGGTTGGGTGGCACGATAGCAGAACCCAACAAGCCCAAAATCCTCGGCGAGTGTTGGGTTTCGCTTCACTGCACCCAACCTACATGGGAGATGCGTCAGGCAATCAGGATTTTGGCGGCATAGCTTCCCCCAGCCTAGGGGGTGTCAACGCTTGTCAGTCTTGGGTTGCGCAAAGCCGTGGAGATCGGTCGATATTTGCCCCCTACAGCCGCTGGAGAAACAGCGTCACGAAGTAAAACACCAGGGCTCCGGTAAACACATAGCTATCGGTGCGGTCTAGAATGCCACCGTGGCCAGGGATGAGGTCGCCGGAATCCTTCACGCCCGCATCGCGCTTCATCAGAGATTCAATCAGATCGCCGAGCAGGCTAGAAACACCGATCATCAACCCCAGAGCGGCTCCCGACAGGGGCCACAACGGCCAACTGAGCCAGTAGCCGCCCAGCAACCCCACGGCCATGCTGCCTACCATGCCGAAGACGGCCCCTTCCACGGTTTTTTTGGGGCTGATGTTAGACAGGGGCGTTTTGCCAATCACTTTCCCCGCCGTGTAGGCTCCGATATCGGCGGCCCAGATGCAGCCGAAGGCAATGAGCGTGAGGGTGAGCCCGGCGGGTACTTGGTCTAGGGAGAGGGGCCAGTGATCGGGCCAGTAGCCGCCCAGGGGCAGGGTGCCGCCGTTGTCGCCAAGGTCGCGTAGGCGCACCCAAAAGCTGGGCAAATAACCGCCGTAGAACAGCCCCAAAATGGAGGCGGCTACATCGGCAATGGTAGCCACCTGGGGCTGGAACAACAGATAAAAACAAATAAACGTGCCCCCTAAGGGGAGCAGGGCATCGGACAGGTGGGGCGCAAAGTGGGCCGTCACCAAAACCAACTGACTCACTACCAGGGTGGTCTTGGTGGCGGGCACAATGCCCTTGGCCTGGACTAGCTCGAAAATTTCCCGCTGCCCCAGCCAAATAATGACGCCAAACCCTAGAGTAAAGTACCAGCCACCTAAAAAAATCATGGCTAGGGCGATGACAATGGCAACCAGCCCACTGATGATGCGAGACCAAGGCATAGATCGGTAGTGTCGGAACTGACCCACAGTGTAGCGTGACACCGCAGATCAAGCCCTAGGGGGCAAGGCGCTACCCCAAGCTTGGCCGAGGGGTTAGCAACACCCAAGGAAATCGAGATCCTGGGACGCCAGCACCTGGTCGCTTAGGATTTATTAACAAATCACAATGCCCCGCGCCTTAAGGATTGACGCCGCTACATCTTCGGATTCATTCTCAATAAGCGAAAACTATTGCAAATCTTACCTGCCCTTCGTTACTATTCTCATTAAGCGGATGTTAATGAAATTCTCTGGGGAGGGGTAAGGTTGTGGCTGCATACACGCCATCGGCTCTAAAGGCCGAACTCAATGAGCGAGGCTGGCGCATGACTCCCCAGCGGGAAACCATGCTAAAAACCTTCCAAAATTTGCCGGAGGGCACCCACCTTAGTGCGGAGGATCTCTGCGATCTGCTAGATAAAGAGGGAGAACCCATTAGCCTCTCCACCATTTACCGCAACCTGAAGTTGATGGCGCGGATGGGCATTTTGCGGGAGTTGGAACTGGCGGAGGGGCAGAAGCGCTACGAAATTAACCAGCCCGCCCCCCACCATCACCATCACCTGATCTGCGTGCGCTGCAACAAGACCATCGAATTCAAGAACGATTCCGTCCTGAAGGTGGGGGCCAAAACCGCCGACCGATCCGGCTATCACCTGCTGGATTGCCAATTGCTCATCCACGGCATCTGCCCTTCCTGCCAGCGGTCTATTTTGCCGATTTAGTAGATTTTGCCCATTTACAGCGTTTCTCGATAAAGTCAGATACACCGTTGCTGGGTTCTAGATCCCCCCAGTACCTAGCGAGCTAAGTTTTACTCTGTCTCCCCCTTGATAAGGGGGGTGGGGGGATCGCCGCAACGTACTTCACCCTAGTGAAATTCACTGTAGTAGGCTGATTGTAAAGCGTTAGACCGAGGCCTTGGTCTACAGGACTTCGTGGGTGTATTTGTGCTGCTTCACGTTGTCAGATCGCAGAACCTTCTGCTTGGGGTTGAGGATGCGTTTGGGGGTGGTGGAGTAGTTCAGGTCTTGGCGGTGGGTACCTACGGGAATCGCCGTGGTGGCTTGGGGGCGGCTTTGATAGGTACGGGCGGTGGCCATCACCCGTTGCTCAAAGTCGGCGCAGCGCTGCACCGGGGCACCGTCTAGGCCAGAGAGGGTGGTCGGATCGAGGGCTAGGGCCGCGTCTAGGGTGGTGCCCCAGAGGTCGTGGTAGGCGGTGGGGGTGCCCTGGAGGAGGGTATCGAGGTAGGCGGAGGGAATAGGTTCTACGACTTCCGTGGCCAGGGTTTCTCCCTCCTGCCGCAGGTAGCAGGTGGCTAGGCCCAGCAGCACATAGCTCTGGGGATCGAGGTCGGTGGGATGCAGGGTGGAAGGGGCTGCACTCATGGGGGCTGAACTCCTAGAAAGGCGGGGATTGGGACGTAGCAAAGGACTTAAATTCTAGCCCTAGGGCCTTGGCCCCAGGCAGCCCGGCTGGGGAACTGTCACAAAACACAACCCTGGAGATATCTGAATCCCGTTTGATAGGGCTAGATCAAGGGGATCGGTCTAGGCTGGGCTAACTTGGCTATCCCAGCTTGGGGCATTCTTGCTTGACGAAATGACATCAATAACGATAGACACCTACGTACTATTACGGGCTAAATCGCGAACCTTGATAAAGCTGGGATAAAACTTGCCCGTTGTCTCCGTTGTTTCTCGGTTTAGCCACGAGTGAATTGATGGGAGGATGCGAGCATGGTTGGTTGCCTCTCATGCCTTCGTTCGATCTGCCTTCGGAGCACATTGCATTGCCAAAGGGAATCACTATGGGCCTCTACGGACAGCCTCAGCCAACACAGTCTCCACCGATGGTCAGCCCCGGTGCTCAGCCCTACGCCCTTTCGGAGCAGGGGTGGCCCTATTGTCCTTGGCCGAATACGGCCATCGCCGACGATGAGTCGGAGGACTGGCTGCAACACCTAACCCAGGAAGCCGTACGGCAACAGCGCTACAACGGAGCCTTGTTATTGCTCGAACATTTAATTGAGCGATGCCCCCAACGGGCCAGCTACTACAACAATCGGGGCTTGGTGCATCTATGGTGCCACCACTATGTCGAAGCGCTTGCCGACTTTGACGACGCCCTTCAGCTTGATCCACAGCTGGATCAAGCCCACAACAACCGAGCTACAGCCTATGCTGCCCTGGGATGTTTTGCCCTGGCGGTGACCGACTATGAACGAGCCCTAGAGCTAAATCCCTTCAATACTCGCACCAGAATCAACCTGGGCATCACTTGGCGCGACCTAGGCCAACTGGATCGTGCCCTGGTGTGCTTAGATGAAGCGCTTTTGTTTTATCAGCTCACGGAGCATGCCTACGCAGAGCGGGGCCGCACCTACCACCTGCGGGGCGATTGGAACTGTGCCCTGGCCGACTATCGCCGCAGCCTAGGCCTCTTGGCGACCCGACCGGTGACCGCCGCCGCCGTGGCCCTGCAACAACGGGTGCAGCGCTGGATTGACGAGTTATTGCCCTGAGCTAGGCCCTGGGCCTAGCTCACTAAGCCCGACCGCAGGGCACGAACGGCAGCCTTGGTGCGGTCATCCACGCCCAGTTTATTGAGAATGCTGCGCACATGGGTTTTGACGGTGCCCACGGTGATGTAGGAGCGTTCGGCAATTTCGGCATTACTGCACCCAGCCACAATCAGTTCTAGGATTTCTAACTCCCGTTCGGTGAGGGGATAGGTTTCTAGGATTTGTTCAAACTCTGGGGCCACGGCATCAATGCGAACCGTGCGACTGCCAGCGACGACGGGGCTGGTCGTTTCGCGCACCTGTCGCAGCACCACATTGGCCACCGCTGGGTCAATCCAGGCGTTGCCGTCGCAGGTTTCGCGCACCGCCACCATCAGATCATCGAGTTCCGCCTGTTTCATGCAGTAGGAGTCGGCCCCGGCGGCAAAGGCGGCCATCACGGCGGATTCGCTATCGTGCATGGTCAGCATTAGCACCTTGGGCTGATCGATCCCCTGACTAGCCTGAAACTGACGTAGATTAGCTACCACCTCAATGCCATCCATGTCTGGCAAGCCGATGTCTACGATGGCAATATCGGCGGGCTGATGCTGCAACAGGGCCAAGCCCTCTTTGCCCGTGGCCGCTTCGCCCACCACCACCATGTCTGCGGCCTGGCTCAGCCCTGCCCGGAGGCCCATGCGGGTGAGGTTGTGGTCTTCGATCAAGATAATCCGAATCATGGCGATTACTGATGTTTTTGGAGCGTAAAGCCGCTGTTGTTAACATTTGTGGCTGTTTTGCCCTATCCACAATGACGCCTGGCCTGGGGCGTTGTCCTGTATCTTCAGACAGAGATGGGTGGATCAATGGGGATAGGACGTATGGCCGATTGTAGCCCTTGGCTCGCGTTGGTGGTGGGGAATAGCCGTCTCCATTGGGGGGCTTTTGCGGGATCCCAATGGCTGGGAGGATGGCATACCCCCCATCTCACGCCCGATCAGGCTCAAACCTTAATGGAAGTGGGCTTTGCAGCCTGGGCCTGGGCTGCGCTGGTGACGGATGCTTGGGAATCTGCGCCGCCCGATCTGGGGTCTGCCACCGCGCCTATGGATCTTGCGCCCATGGATCTCTGGATGGCATCGATGGTGACGGATCAGGGAGATCTCTGGCGGCGGTACCCTGGTTGCCATGGAGTCTCAACGGATCAGGTGCCCCTGGCAAGAACCTATCCCACCCTGGGGGTAGATCGCGCCCTGGCCCTCGTGGGGGCGGGGGAAACCTACGGCTGGCCCGTCCTTGTGGTGGATGGGGGAACGGCCCTGACCCTCACCGCAGGGGCCGATGGGGGCTTGGTGGGAGGGGCGATTTGGCCAGGGCTGCGGTCGCAATTCCGAGCCCTCCACGATTACACCGATGGCCTCCCGTTGATTTCCCCCGATTTAGGATCGCTGCCGCCCCGCTGGGCCACCACCACTGCCGAGGCCATGGCTAGCGGGGTTTTGTACAGTCAACTGGCAGGGCTACGAGACTTCATCACCGACTGGCGACAACGCTATGGTGCAGGGCAGGTGGTGTTTACCGGGGGAGATGGGCCAACCTTGGCAGCGGCTCTGGCCAGCCAAAACCCTGACTGGGCAACGATTATCCAGGTTGATCCGGCCTTGGTCTTTTGGGGGCTGCGGGTTTGTCAGCGGGTTCGGCAGGGTCGGGGTTAGAGACCTTTCCTGAGGTCGGTTAACCTCAGTTCGGGTTAGATACAGTGACCAGATCCCCTGGGAGAGGGATGTAGGGTGAGGGCTAGAGGGCAAGTCGAAAGCAGGTTTCTAAAGATGGCAGTTCTTGGCTTATCCCGAACTCAGGTCGGTGAATGCTGCCTAGCAGTTTCAATTCTGGAAACGGCGGAGAATCAAGGCTTTTGACGCAGCACCATAGAATTTCATCGCCAGCGTCTGGAATCCTCCAAGCTGGCTTTGAAGTACCGTAATGTCTCTATTTCCTGGGGCCAGAGTCGTTGCCTTTGGCCCCAGAGGAGGCACTCTCTATGCCCCTGGCTGAGTGGATTAGGCCCGTATCAGGTCACGGCAATATCCGCCTAGCCGTTTTGCCCCCAAACCCTTATGATGCACATTTCACGCCTCCCAGCCATGGCTGGGATAATGTTGCTCTGCACGGTGTTGCCCGCCTGTACCGGGGCATCGCCACCCCTATCAACCCCTGAGGTACCCACGGAAGCACCTGCTGAAACGCCTAGGGCGATCAACCGTGAGTTTACCAGCTGGGCCGAGCTCCTAGGACCAACCTCGGCCCCTGAGGGATGGCAGGTCATCCCCTGCGAGAACCCTATGCTGCTCTGCATTCAGGCCGATGGCGAAATTCTCGGCACCGTGGAACGGTTTAGCTATTCCCTCCGCGAACTGAACTTGCCGGGCGGGGCACCCAAGACCCCAGAGGCCCAGTGGCAATTTTTAGAGGCCTGGGTGGTGGACCATTACGATCTCATCGAGGCCGACCGATCCGGGGCAGCCCCCAACCTTCAGTTTGCGGCAGAACCCCCAGAACCCACTCAGATAGGCAGCTTAGCCGGATTGCGCTACGGCTACACCATCACCCATCCCAACGGAGCCGTGTTTGACCGCACCGTGGGCTATGTGACCACCGATGGCGAACAGATCTTCGTCTTCGTGACGGGGGTGATCAGCGGCGATCCCTCAGGGTCTTTCTCGGATGTCGAGGCCCTGGAAACCTTTGAACCCTATCTCAATCCGTTGATGGAGGGACTGCGGCTATGACTTGGCTGGCCCAAACCCTTCCCTTCCCCTTCGCCTGGCGGGCAACTCCCCCGCAACCATCTTCATCAGCCCCCTGCACCCAAGAACGTTCCATGAAAGCGACGAAAGCACTGACACACATCAGCCTAGGCTTAGCAAGTGCGGCCCTGCTGCACCCTCTGCTGGCCCCCGTGGCCCAGGCCCAGATCGACCCCACGGTGCAGCAGGTTAACTGGGCCCAGGCCCAGCCCGTGGATATGACGGCCCTGCGATCCCACCTAGCCGCCCAAGACTGGGAGGCCGCCGATGCCGAAACTCGCCGCATTTTAGATCGCTGGATTCATCCCGGTGGCAACATTTTGGGCACGCCCTTGGCCACCAACATTCCCCCCGAAGTGCTGCAAGCCCTGGATGAGCTGTGGGTAGAGGCCAGCGACGGGCGGTTTGGCTTTAGCGTGCAGCAGCGCCTTTGGGCCGAGGTGAGGGCGCAGAATCCGGTGGATTCGGCCACGGCAGCGAAGGCCTTTGGAGATCGGGTCGGCTGGACACGCCTCCCCGGCATGGAAGACCCCACCTTCATCGCTGGAGACTGGCTGACCGAAATGGAAATCACCCATTCCCTCGATGCCCCCGTG
>CAZWNR010000085.1:0-11206 GCA_964635665.1 uncultured bacterium
TCCAGCGCCGTGCTGTCGAGTAGCAGGACGTAGGGGGCAAAGCCAAAGCGGTGGATCAACAACTGCCGCTGAAGCTCGACATCGGTGACGGGGCCGTAGAGGCGGTCGCGGGCGGGGTAGGCGTTGATGCCCACCAACAGCGCCACCTTGCGGCGGGTATCTTGGGCCAGGGCGCGGCCATAGTGTAGAGCGTGGCGTTCTAGATGGAGCTGGCTAAGGCCGATGGCCCCTAGTGCACCCAAGGTGCCCTGTAAAAAGTGGCGGCGATGCATCATAGTGGGTTCCCAATCAGAATAAACGGTGCCCAGTAGTAGGGATGGGCCAATCCCACGGAAGACTCCTCCGGTTCTGCCAATTCAAAGCCGCGACTTACGCCTAGCTCGGCCATGCGCTCATCTAGGGTGGCTTCCCCCTTCAACAAACTCAACTGGGCCTGACGCAGGGCTTCGGCCTTGGTCAATTCTCCCGTGGCCAGCAGGGCATAGAACCGCTGCATCAACAGGCTCGTTCCGGCATCGTCTACCTTCCAAAGGGTGGCCATCACGGTTTCGGCCCTGTTGCGACCGAGAAAGTAGGAACTCACCCCGGCAATTTCCGTGCCGTCTAGGGCGGCACCGCCGAGGGCGGTTTGACAGGCGGAAAGCACGACCAAATGCAGGTTTCTAAACTGGCTATCGAGGGCACCGATCTGGTCTATAGTGAGGCGTTCGCCCGTCCCTGAGAGGATGTAGGAGGCGTCTTGGATTTGGGGCACAAATTCGGCGTGGGTGGCCACGTGTAGAATGCGGGCCTGCCGGATGTTTTGGCTGAGGGTTTCAAAGGTGAACTGGTCGTCTAGAAAGACTTGGCCAGGGTAAAGGCCGACCGGATCATCGGCTCCGGTTCTCACTACCTGATTTAGCTCTGCGCTGACGTTGGGCAGGGCACTATAGCCAGGGAAGGATCGCGTCAACCCCAGGGCTAAGGTAGCAGCAGAGTTGACCTCGCCTAGCCGTTCTGTGGTATCGGTCAGGGCCGCTGACAGGATGGTGGAGATGGTGTAGCGCTCGATTAAGTATTGGCGACCGTCGTAGAGAGCGGCCATGGGTAGGTAGCGGGTGGTGCGGTCTTGGGCAAAGATTAAATGGCGAATACTGTTTTTTTCTAGCTCGGTCTGCATAGGGGCAATCAGCCAGCCGTAGAGTTGCTGGGAAACCGCCTTAAACTCGGCGTAGGACTGGGCATCCTGGCGTTCCAACAGTTCCCGAAACCGCACCGCCGCCCGACTCAGTTCGGCCTGGGAAACGGGTACTTCCACCGTGCCCACCACGCCTCCGGTGGCTGTCCACAGCAGCCACAGGCGATCCTCTAGCACCACGGGGTAGATCAACAGGGTGCCGGGTTGAGCGTTGACCAAGTCTAAGGCATCGCTGGAGAGGCTAGCAGGGTCGTAGAAGACATCATCCTGGGATCGGTTTTGCCTCACCGTTTGCTCAAAGCTGGCCACGGTTTGGTCATACTGCCGCTCTAGGGCCATTTGCTGGTCGTAGAGGGTTTGGGGACAGTTGGGGTCGCATTCGGCAATGGCCACGCCGAGGGCAATTAGGCTACCGTGGGCCTCTACTACAGGTTGCTCAGCGGGGTCGTAGGTGAGGGTGCCGCCAGAGTACCTGGCGCGGGTGAAGCCTCGCAGTTCCTCAACCTTCAACAGTTCCAACACTTGCTGGGCTTCCAGAATACGGCCATAGTCTAGCAGTAGGTTGGTCAGGGATCGGTAGGTATCGGCTACGGTTTCGGTGTAGGAGTCTTGTAAGGCTTGATTGAGAACACGATTGTCAATGCGGATGGTTTCGTAGGTATTAACGGCATCCTTGAGAAAAACAATCGCTAATTCTGGCTGGTTGAGATATCTCAGAACAACGGCGATGTTGTTGAGGGTAGAAGCCTCTCCGGCACGATCTCCTATCGTCTGGGTAATGGCCAAGCTTTGCTGGTAATAGCCCAGGGCTTCTGAATAGTTCCCTAGCGCTTGATGCATGCTGCCGATGTTGTTGAGGATGGTAGCCTTGCCTTCCCGATCTCCGATTTCCTGTAGGATAACCAGGCTTTGCTGGTAGTGGCTCAAGGCTTCTGGATAGTTCCCTAGCGCTTGATGCACGCTACCAATGTTGTTGAGGGGAGCAGCCTCCCCTGAACGATCCCCGATCTCCCGATGAATGACCAGGCTTTGCTGGTAGTAGTCCAGGGACTCTGGATAGCGCTCTAGGGCTTGATTCACACTACCGATACTGTTTAGGCTTCTAGCTACGCCTGATCGATTCCCGTGTTCTTGATGGATGACCAGGCTTTGCTGGTAATAGTTCAGGGCCTCTGGATAGCTCCCTAGCGCTTGATGCAGACTGCCGAGGCTGTTGAGAATCGCGGCTTCTTCGGCACGATTCCCAATTCCCTGGGCGATCACCAGGCTTTGCTGATAATAGTTCAGAGCCTCTGGATAGTTTCCTAGCGATTGATGCACACCGCCGATGTTGGCGATGGGGGCGGATTCCCCTGCGAGATCCCCCATCTCCCGTGCTACTACCAGACTTTGCTGGTAATAGTCCAAAGCCTCTAGATAGTTGCCTAAGGCATCATTCACACTACCGATGTTATTGAGGACAGTGAATTCGCCTTCCCGATCTTCCATCTCTCGTGCGATCACCAGGCTGCGCTCGTAATAATTAAGAGCCACTGGATAATTCCCCAAGGAAGCATTCACATCACCGAGGTCATTGAGAGAAATGGCCTCACGCAATCTATGGCCCAAGGCTTGATACAGCTCTAGAGCCGCTTGATAAGATTGCAACGCTTCATGGATCTGGTTAGCGCGATACTGTTGCCTGCCCAGTTCAAGGAGTCGATCAGCTTCTGCGGATTGGGTTTCATTGGAGGCCGTTTGGGCAAGGGCAGGTAGGGGCATGGTTAGCCCACTGGACATCAGGGGCAGGCCCAGGGCAACCAGTAACCACAGCCATTGCAAAGAAAGGCGCATGGAGGCAACAGCGACGGGAAAAGACAAAAGCCTATCCCAGGTTTAGCCGATAGATGGGGTTTGGGGCGAGTTTGCGTTAGATTCCTTTAGCTTTGGGGTTGCGTTGGGCAACCAGAACTCTCGCTAAGGCTCCCCCAACGCCAGCACCGTCGCCAGGGGCAACTCCAAAATCTCTGCTACCTCCTCCGGCGTCAGTCCCCGCTGCAAGAGGCGGGCCGCCGCATTGAGCTGAGCCTGTTCCATTTCACCCAACGCCTGCTCCGCCTGTTGACGAGCCTGCTCTGCCTGCTGTCGGGCCTGTTCCGCTTCGGCGTAATTCAGCAGCTTTTCCCCCGTTTGGGGATCAAAAAAACGTAGCGCCTTCGCCACCGACATCAGCCCAGGGGCCGCCACCGGAAAACTAGGGTCAACCAGGCGCAGGTCTAGCCCCAGCACCTCGCTTCTGATTGCCCCGCCCTGCTCTGGTGGTGTGGATGGGGCGATAGGTTCATAGACCCCTTGCCGCAAGCGATAGCCCTTGAGCTGAGGGTTGAGATAGTCTCCCGTGGGATCGTACTGAAAATATTCCTGCACCCCCAGTTGGGCATAGAGGGCAGGTTTTTCGGTCTCGTCTTGTTTGCGGGTGGTGCGGGAGGTAATTTCGAGAATGAAGGAGGGCAGTTTTCCGCCTTCTTGCCAGGTTTTGTAGCTGCGTCGCTGGCGCTTGCTGACCCCAAAGATCACAAACACATCGGGCGAAACCACGGCCTTGGGGTCGCCTTCACGGTAGTAGATAAACAAATTGCCAGACACATAGACCTGCTGACGGCTCTGGAAATACTGCCGCAGCACCTCAACGGCGTAGATTAAATAGTCGCGGGTGGGGTCACTCTCGGTCATCGGTTGGCCGTCTGATTCTGGGTAAAGAATGACAGGCTGGGGGTGAGTATCTATCGTCATGGAAGGATTCTCCGCTGACCCAGGATAGTGATTCTGACACAGGACTTTGATCTTAAGTATGGCAAACCCAGTTGGCCTAGCGGTAGTGGGGTTAAGGTTCGCCAACCTTACGATAGGCCCAGCAGGCGTTTGAGAATAGCGGCTACGGTATAGAGCTGGTTTCCCTGGCGGGTCGATAGTGTGAATTTGTCGGACACATCGTACTGATGCCGCTGGGGGTCGAGCTTAACAAACAGGTAGTCCTCTCCGGTGGTGATCAGGCCAAAGATCGGGGCCTGGGCCGCTGGGTTGCCCATCATATCGGCCAGGGTTTGGGGCAAAGCTTGCATCACGCTAAAACCGTAGCGCTTGCTCTCTAACAACACCAGCCAAAACCCAGATTGCACGACCAAAACATCGATCAGCCCCTCTAACAGGGTGTCGCCATCTTCAATTTGGAAGCGAACAAACTTCTCCCCCTGAATTTTGTAGGGTGGGTCGCAAAGGCCCAGTAGCTCTAGCAGCGGCGATACCAAAATCAGGTTAACGGTGCTTTCTGTAATTGCGCCATCGGCTTGGTAATACTGGTAGCGGGCTTTCAGGCGGTCTAGGGTCGTTTGTTCCGCCGGGGTGAGGGCAGGCAAATCGGTAGCCCATTCGTCAAAAAACTGGATATCTGTGGCGGGCCGAAGGTTAAGGCGAAGCTGCGCCTCGGTTAGGCTGGTTACGGCTTTGGTAATGCCAAGGGTTTGGGTCATGCGGTAGCCTCCTATGTCATTATGATCTCAAACCTCCCGGCCTTGGACGGTGCTATGTCTCAACCTGTGGCCCCATCGTTGCTGCAACCGCTGTTGTTGCATTTTCCGGCGGAGATTGCTGCCCTCAGCGACGAGTATTTTTTTGAATTTTGTCAGGCCAACCGCGACCTGAAAATTGAGCGCACCGCCCATTACGATCTGCTCATTATGGCCCCCACGGGTTCCGAAACCGACGAACGCAACTTTGACTTAATCGGTCAGCTTTGGGCCTGGGCAAGGCAGGATGGTACCGGGGTGGGGTTTGGCTCTAGCGGGGGCTTTCGGTTGCCCAATGGGGCGGTGCGTTCCCCCGATGCCGCCTGGATCCGCAAAACCCGCTGGGAGGCCCTGACGCCAGAGCAACGTAAGGGCTTTGCCCCCCTCTGCCCTGATTTTGTGGTTGAGCTGCGTTCTGAAACCGATGGTCTGTCGTTGTTGCAGGAGAAGATGGCGGAGTATATCGACAATGGCGCACAGTTGGGCTGGCTGATTGATCGACAGCAGCGGATGGTTTACGTTTACCGCCCCGGCACATTACCCGAAGCTGTCCCAACTCCGGCCAGCCTCAGCGGCGACCCGATACTCCCCGGCTTCACCCTCGACCTCAGTCGCATTTGGTGAATCTCCGATTCCCCCAGGCTTTATTCCCCCAGGCCCATAAAGGTGAAGGCTGCCCAGTTCACGGGGTCGGGGTGGGTTTGCATGGTTTCTAGCATGGCCTGACGCAGGGCTTGGTCGCGGGTTTCCTCTAGCAGCAGGTGGCGATAGAAGGCCGTCATCAATTGGGAGGTGGGGGCATCGGGCACTGCCCAAAGCGACACAACTACCGTGGGTGCCCCCGCCGCCATCAGGGATCGCGATAGGCCAATCACCCCATCTCCGGTAATGTCGCCGCGTCCGGTGTCGCAGGCGCTGAGCACCACCAGTTCGGCCTTGAGTTGGATGGTTTCCAAAATTTCGGCGGAGGTGAGCAGGCCGTCTTCACCATCCCCTGGCGCAAGGGCAATGGCCCCAGGGACGCCCTGCATCGCGGCATCCTGCGGCCCTGCGTATTCTAGCAAGCCATGGGTGGCCAGATGCACCACCATGGCCTCGCCCAAGCGTTGTTTGACGGCGGCTTCGGTGGCGCGGTCGCCAATTAGGGGTTCTGCTCGGTAGGCATTGGCAATGGCCAGCACCTCCTGCTCAGACCCCGGTAGCGGTTGTAGGGGCGTTTCAGAATTCCCCACCGTCGGCATGGTAGGGTTGCCGACCAGGAGCAGCCGTTGGGGGGTGTAGGTGCTGCCAATGCGGCGGGGGGCGCGTTGCTGACGGCTGAGGGCCAAAGCCTGAATGGACGGTGCATTGAGAATCGTATGGCGTTCGATGAGGTATTGCCCCTCCTCATTTTGCAGGGCGGCAAAGGGCACCAAAAACAGCGGCCCCTGGGGAATAAACACCACCCGATCCTTAGGATTCGTGGGCAATAGGTCGGCAATGGGGTCGATTAACAGTTGGTGCAGTTGGCGCAATTGGGCGCTGGTGTCGGCGGTGGTGGGTTCCGCCAAGGCCAGTTCAAAGCCCCGGCTGCGTACCCCCATGGCCTCCCGGCTGGTGCTGACCAATTGGGCCAGGTTGGCGGTGTCGGCGGTGAGGGGCTCCTTGCGAAAATCCATCTGGCCGCTGGGCTGCACCACCCAAATGTAGAGGTGAGGGCTGTCTGGGCCAGTCTCCACCAGGGAATACTGCACCAGCACACTGCGCTCGGTGCGGGCAATGGCTTGGATGGCGGCAAAGTCGGGGGGCGTGGCGGTGAAGGGTTCCTGCTGTTGCTGGGAGAGATTTTGGGCCAGCATATCGATAAAGGCACGGGCGCGACCCCGTTCGGCGGCCTCTAGGGCGGCTTCATAGCGATTTTGCAGAACATACACCTGCTCTAGCCCTCGATAGGCCCCCACCTGGCGATCAAACAGGCTGACCTTGCTGGCATCGGCCTGCACTGTGCCGCGCAGACTATCAAACGCCGTCACCGCTTCGTCAAGGTAGGTTTCGGCCTCGGCGATGGCCCCCTGGTTCAGATACAGCCAGCCCAGGCTATTCAGGGCACGGGCTTCCACCTCTCGCCCCCCAATCTCACGGGCAATGGCTAAGCCCTGCTGATAGGACTCCAGAGCTGAGGCGGGATCGTTTAAGCCTTGGTGGGCGTCGCCCAACCCCAACAGGGCTAGGCTTTCCTCTCGTCGTAGGCCAATGTCGCGGGCAATCTGCAATCCAGACTGGTAGTCGCTCAAGGCTTGGGGATGATCCCCCCGTGCGGCGGCCTCATCCCCCTGGCTGACGAAAGCCCTCACCTCCCTCGCCCGCCCCCCCGTGGCCCGTGCTCTGGCTAGGGCACTCTCTAGGGGGGAGATGGCGTCGAGCTGGGCATACAGTGCCGTGGCTTCCTGGAGGTAGCGATTCGCCTCATCCATTTGGCCCAAGCTGCGGTAGGTATTGCTGAGCCCCTCCAAACTAGCGGCGGCCACCATGAAATTATTATTTCGTTGGTCGTCCCTCTGAGCCACGATGGACGTAAATTCACCATCTCGCTCAATGCGGCCTAGGGCATCGTTGTAGGAATCAATGGCCCGCTGATAGTCGCCTAGGTTGAAATAAACATCGCCCGAACGCTGCGCGATTTCCGCTTGCCCATCTTGCTGACCACCGAGGGCTGCAAAAAAAGATATAAAAGGGTTGTTGATGGTATTCAAAATTTCCCTGGCTTGTGGGTACTGCCCTTGCAAGGTGTAGACATTGGCTAGCCCTAGCCGGCTTAATATGCCTTGGCTAACAAAATAGGCGAACGTCCCATCGGGAACCTCAGTGTTTTGTGCAACCTCCTCAATCATCCGGTAAGACTCAATGGCCGCCTCGTAGTTACTGATGGTGGAGTAGCTATCCCCCAAGGTTAATAGGGTCGTGACCTCTAAGTAGAGGCGTAATCCAGAGCCCTGCCCAAAGGTACGGGCAATGGCAAGGATCTGCTGATAATGGTCAATGGCTTGCTGATGTTGCCCCGACACGGCATAAATTTGGCCTAGGTCGCGCAAAGCCATCAACTCTAGGGTGCGAGGTGAGCGGTTATTGGTCCTTTCCCTTGTCCACGCCAAGATCGGCTGATAGCTGCTGATGGCCTGCTCATACTGGCCTTGTCTCACAAAAACATTCCGCAGACCCCTCAAACTGTTCAGAACCTCATCCTCGTTGCCCAGTTGCTGATTGAGGGCTAGGGCCTGTTGATAGTAGGTGAGGGCACTCTCCCACTCGCCCGCTGCATAGGCTTCGTCGCCCTGCTGCCTCAGTCGATCCGCATCGGCCTGCGACCCTGAGGCGAGGACCTGTGGAGCATCAGAATCGACAACGCTGAACGGAAGCCCTGACTCAACTGGGGCTGAGCTAGCGCCATGGACCAATGCCTTGATAGGGCTGATGGTGGTTTGATGACTGAGTCGCCCTTCGCTTACATGCCCTGACGTTCCTAGGGCGGGGGCGATGTCTGCCGCGAATACCAACCACGGCAGCGGCAGCGATAGAAAAAGCGTTGTATGGAGATGCATAGGGAAAATTACGCAGCGCAAAACCTAGACAACCGTCCAAGCCTGCCCATTACATAATTGATAGCTCCAAAAAACGCAAGCGAAGGTCTTAGGGAAAGTTCACAATTGATTTCAGCGTCGCCAATTCCCCTGAATTAGCACCAACCTAGCCCCACAAGACGAGTCCTACTCAATCCGACTCCCATACCCTTGGTTTCTAGTCTGTCTCACCGCAGGGGCGAGGTCTCCTTACCCGACTAGACCGGGGGAATCCGCCAGGATTTGTGGCATAGATCATCGATGGTTCCTCGTTTTTTTAGACCAACAAAAAACAGACCGAATTCCTAGGGCAGGAATCCGGTCTGTGCTTGGGCCTATGGAGCCACTACTGTCTAACGCCTCACCAGTTTCTTCGACACCTTCCGCAGGCGGATGGATTCGGGGGTGATTTCCACCAGTTCCTCAGGGCCGATGTATTCCAGCGCCCGCTCCAGGCTCATGTCGATGGGGCTTTGGAGCTGCACCAGTTCGTCGCCGCTAGCGGCCCGATGGTTGGTGAGCTGTTTGGTTTTGCAGATATTAAGTTCAAGATCCTGGTTGCGGTTGTGCTCGCCCACAATCATACCCTTGTACACCTTAGTGCCGGGGGTAATGAAGAACACGCCACGATCCTCAGCGTTCTTGAGGGCGTAGAAGGTGGCCACGCCTTCCTCAAAGGCGATCAACACCCCGTTGCGGCGGGCCTCGATATCGCCACAGAGGGGCCGATAGTCAAGGAAACTGTGGTTCATAATGCCTTCCCCACGGGTCAGGCGCATAAACTCTCCGCGAAAGCCAACCAGTCCCCGTGCCGGAATCACAAACTCCAGGGTGGCGCGGCCATCGCCCATCACCCGCATATCTTGCATTTCGGCCCGCCGCTGGCCCAGGCGCTCCATACAGCCACCCACGCCGTCTTCGGGCACATCGAGAATCAGCAGTTCGTAGGGCTCGCAGGGTTGGCCGTTCACTTCCCGGTAGATCACCTGGGGCTGAGACACCTGGAATTCGTAGCCTTCCCGACGCATGGTTTCAATCAAGATGCCCAGGTGCAGTTCCCCCCGACCGGAGACCGAAAAGCGATCCGGAGAATCGGTGGGTTCCACCCGCAGGGCCACGTTGGTTTCCAGTTCGCGCATCAGGCGATCCCGCAGTTGCCGGGAGGTGACAAAGCTGCCCTCCTGTCCGGCGAAGGGGGAATCGTTGACCACGAAGGTCATTTGCAGGGTGGGTTCGTCTACCTTAATTAGCGGCAGGGCTTGGGGGTTGTTGGGGCAGGTGATGGTTTCGCCAATGTTGGCATCGGCAAAGCCCGCAACGGCCACAATTTGGCCCGCCGAAGCCTGCTCAATTTCAATCCGGCGCAGTCCTTCAAAGCCGAGCAGTTTGGAGATTTTGGACTTCACCATGCTGCCGTCTTCTTTCATCAGCGCCGCCTGCTGGCCAGCGTTGATGGTGCCGTTGTGGATCTTGCCGATCACAATTCGGCCCAGGTACTCGGAATAGTCGAGGGTGGTGACCTGAAGCTGTAGTGGCTTATCAACATCACCCACCGGGGGCGGCACGTGGTCGAGGATGGACTCGAACAGGGGCTTCATGTCTACGTTCTCGTCTTCCAGCTTCAGCTTGGCAAAGCCCGCCATGCCGGAGGCAAAGAGGTAGGGAAATTCGCACTGGTCGTCGTCGGCCCCCAGTTCTAGGAACAGATCGAGCACTTTGTCTACGGCATCGTGGGGTTCGGCCTGGGGACGATCAATTTTGTTGATCACCACGATGGGACGCAGCCCCTTTTCCAGGGCTTTTTTAAGTACAAAGCGGGTCTGGGGCATGGGGCCTTCGTTGGCATCTACAATCAGGATGCAGCCGTCTACCATCCCCAGCACCCGCTCTACCTCGCCACCAAAGTCGGCGTGGCCAGGGGTGTCTACGATGTTAATCAGCGTATCTTGATAGCGGACAGCGGTGTTCTTGGAGAGAATCGTGATGCCGCGCTCCCGTTCCAGGTCGTTGGAGTCCATGACGCAGTCTGGAACCTCTTCCCCCTCGCGGAAAATACCAGATTGCTTGAGCAGCGCATCAACCAGGGTGGTTTTACCGTGGTCAACGTGGGCAATGATCGCGACGTTGCGGATAGGAAGAGTCATAGAGGCAATGAAAGGAATAGCTTGGTCAACAACGGGCCACGAAACTCAGCCCGAGCGCCCATTAGCCAGAAGCTCAAGATAAGTTCCGAATATGCAAAAAGTCTTAACAATTGTAGCGTAATGCACAGAGACCCGTCACCCGTTCCATCAACAAACGCCGATAAATGGGTTGGGGGTGGGGCCAACGCCCATAAAAAAGGGGTGCCGGAGCACCCCAGTGATTCATGGTGAATGGGCCTTAGAAGCTGAGTTCGGCGGCTTGGACGCGCTCGACTTGCTTCTTCTTCAGCACCAGCATGATTTGGGTCAGCATAACCGCCGCCACGAAGGCGATTAGACCTTTAATCCGGTTGGGGCTTTGCAGCACGATTTCGGTGTCCATCTGGCCAAAGCCGCCCACGTTGGGGTTGCTGGTCAGGGGCTTCCCAGCTTCCACGGTGTCGCCTTCGGAGACGATCAGCTCGGGGCCAGCGGGAATGTTGTCCACCACGGTGTCGCCCTCAGTGGTGAGGATGGAGACGGCATAGCCACCGCCAGCCTGGGCTTCAATGGCAGCCACGGTACCGGAGGCAGAGGCGTTAACCGCATAGTTGTTGCTGTTTTGCCCGGTGGGGTACACCTGGCCACGGCCACGGTTGCCGCCAACGTGGATTTGGTACTTACCAAAGGACACCGACTTGTTAGTGGCGGGGTCGGGGGAAAGAATCGGGAAGACAATTTCCTGATACTGCTCGCCGGGCAGAG
>CAZWNR010000086.1:0-11128 GCA_964635665.1 uncultured bacterium
GACCGGCGATAGCTGTGAGGGGGGGGGCGATGGCGGCCACGGTGGCGGGGTTGATCAGGTGGCTGGGGGTGTTTTGCACCAGGTTGGCAATTTGGTCGTCGAGGGTCATGAAACCTAGGGAGGTGAGGGGCAGGGTGGCAAGAGAAGTGCGTTGCCAGCTTTGTAGAGATGTTAGACTGAATCCACAGGGATGTGGACGGTGATCAACATCCTTCGGGGTTGTTAGGGGCCGCAGGGGAACCAACTGCCCTCAAACTTGTCCTAAAGTTAGGCATCGTCCTCAGTATAGAGTAGTGTCGCAGTGCCCGTTTGACTTGGGAGCGGCGACCAAGGCATCTACATTACCTTCAAACACCTGAATATCGCACACCCATTTGTGTCGCTCTTTTAAGGATCAATGCGCTTGAGCCAGGGGATCTGTTTGTTGTCTGTAGATGCTTTAACACAGACTTTGTACGATGGGCTGCGGGAAAAGACCAAAGCTCCGGAGACGGTGTGTTGGGCCGTTGCGGGGCGGTTAGGGCAAGAGGTGCAGCGAATTTGCAGTGAGAGTGACCGCATTCAGGCGTCGGGGGAGGTGGCCGACTGGGCCTATTCCCTAGGGAACTATCGCCTGGAGCAATGTTTGCGGTACTACGGTTTGGGTTCGCGGCAGGGGCGGATTGATCTCCACAGCACCCTCAGCGCCATTGTCTATCGCTATATGACGCCACCCCACGGGCAGGTGAGCTATCCGGCTCGGCTTGGTTTAATTGAGGATTTTTTGCAGGGGTTCTACGTGGAGGCGCTGGGGGCCTTTCGGCGGGAAAACCAGCTCAGTGGCGAGTATCAACCCCGAACTCTGCTGGAATTGGCGGAGTTTATGGCCTTTGCGGAGCGCTATGGCAAGCGGCGGATTCCGCTGCCGGGACACCGTAGCCAGCAGTTAATTATTCTTAGGGCACAGACCTTTTCGCGACAGCAGCCCCCGGAGTTGGCGGTCGATATTACCCAGGCCATAGACTATGGTGGCGAGAGCGACGATGTTCGTCCGGTGGCCTCCCACCAGCGGATTCGGGAGGAACTGTTGGCCCAAGGGGAGGAGGTGCCGGAATATTCCCTGCGGGATGAGGTGATCGAGAAGCTGATGGACTACCTCAAGGAGCGGGATCAAATGGACTGTGCCGACTATTTCACCCTGCGGCTGCTGGACTTGCCCACCCAGGAAATTGAGGCGCTGCTTGGCCTCACGCCCCGCCAGCGAGACTACCTTCAGCAGCGGTTTAAGTATCATCTATTGCGCTTTGCCCTGTCCCACCACTGGCAATTGGTACACGAATGGTTAGGGGTGGGGTTGGAGACTAACCTAGGGTTGACCCCGCAGCAGTGGCAACAGTGGCAGCAAATTTTAACCCCGCCGCAGGCTGAATTACTGCGATTAAAACAGTCTGGAGTGGGTGATGGAGATGCGGCTAAACAACTGGGCCTGACCACCAACCAACTCCATAAGCAATGGACTAAATTGTTGGCACAGGCGTGGGAAATTCGTAATCTTTAGTATCCGGATAGGCGGATTTAGGCCATGAATAGAGACTCAGATATTATGAAAGCCATCCTGCTGAAGCTGCTGTTTGAGGCAGAATCGGCGGAGGGCTTCCCATCAGGAGACGACCGTCTGAGTTCCTCTACCCCGGCCCTAGGGCCTGATTCTGTAGCATCCGATGACGTATTCGCCTATTCCCCCGGTGCAGACCCCAATGCCGTTTTCGACCCTGGAGATCATCCCGTCGTGCAAACCCATTTTGAAGCCCTTTTAAAGCGCCGCCTAAGCCGAGACATTGCCCAACACCCGCCCCTATTTCCGTGGGAGCAAGGCCTCCAAGACTATCCTGACCAGTTGCGATCCGAGGTTGGATCTACCTCCATCTGGCTAGACCACCTGCAAAACCTAGAAGTTCCCGCCGATCTTCCGCAGGAAGTGTTGGCGGAATTATTTGGCCACTGCCAGCGAGTAACCCGTCAGACCCTCCAGATGGGGCGACAACTAATGGACGCGGTGGAGTCCTTCTTTCCCGATCAGTCACAAGACTTAGCCTATGTGGCAGGGTTGGTGGCACGGCCTAGCTTTCGCGGAACGGCGGAGGCCCTCGGCACCGTAGACTATGGGAGCGCCTCGCCCCAGCAGCAAATGGCCCTCACCATGCTGGCCGCCCGCCACATTTTTGAGGCCCTTGCCCTTACCGTTTCCCCCCTAGCCCCCAGCGTT
Source organism: uncultured bacterium (assembly GCA_964635665.1). Lineage (GTDB taxonomy): Bacteria > Cyanobacteriota > Cyanobacteriia > Phormidesmidales > Phormidesmidaceae > Nodosilinea. The sequence goes on from CAZWNR010000086.1 coordinate 2,246, forward strand.
CACCGCACCTGGATGACCACCGCAGGCCCCCTGAGTGTTGCGGTGGTGCGGCTGAATGACGCCATCGTAGAAGTGCGCACCGAACTGCCCAAGGCTGGGGCCGTGGTGCTCACGGGCCTCACCGATACCCTCCACTCAGATCGATCCACACCGGGGGAAGTCATTCTGCAGCTGACCCATCCCCAGCCCTATACCCCCTACACCCTTGAGGTCAGCCTAGGGGAAGAATCGATGCCCCTGCGGTTCCAACTGACCGTCGAAGCTTAGGCGATGCCTAACTCAACCTGAGGGTGAGGGTAGCGAGCCATCACCCTTGGTTTACACTAGGGCCATGACCGCCGACGTCCCCGACCCCAATCCTCTGACCGAGATTGCCCTCCAGCCCCCGTCCAAGTCGGATGCGGGGCTGGCTCCGTTGTTGCTGACGGTGATTGAACTGGTGCGCCAACTGATGGAAGCCCAGGTGATTCGGCGCATGGAGGGGGGCGAACTCAGCGATGATGATCTAGATCGAGCCTCGGAAAGCTTGACCAAGCTGGAGGAGCAGGTGGTGCACCTGTGCGAAATTTTTGAGGTGGATCCGGCGGATCTCAACATTGACCTGGGGGAAATGGGCACCCTGCTGCCTAGGGCAGGCCATTACTATCCGGGCGAGATATCCCAAAGCCCGACGATTTTGGAATTGCTGGATCGCCTCTTGGATACGGGGGTGGTGGTGGAGGGGAACGTGGAACTGGGCATGGCCCAACTGAATCTCATCCACGCCAAGCTGCGGCTGGTGCTCACCTCTAAGCCGATCTAGCTGTCCTAGTTCTCTGGATCGAGTTCCCTGGATCGAGTTCCCTGGATCGAGTTCCCTGTATCCTGAGTCTTGCCCCCTGGATCTAGTCCACGACGGGGCTGCCGTGGTGGTGGGTCATATACCAGCGTCCGGCCATGCGTTCAAAGCCGTTGGTGGCCATGGAACGCGCCTGGAGTCGTCGTCCCTGGCTGATTTGCAGCACGTTTTCTACGAGGACGACGTAGGCTAAATCGCCGCTAACTTCCACAGTCAAAACATCGGTGTCGATTTCGATGTAGCTGGTGTGGGCAAAAATTCTGGCCCAGGCCTCGCGAATGTCCGTCCATCCCTTCAGGGCATCGCGACCTGGGTGGATGCAGAGGCAGCCGATTCCCTTAGACCAGACGGCCTCCATCGCTTCGAGGTCCTTTTTCTCAAAGCTGCGATAGAACGCCTGATTGGCGGCCAAAACTAATTCCCGATCATCAGCCATAGGCTCCTCACTGATAAGATACAAGGGCTTTTCCTGGCCTCCTCTGTTGAGCATAACTAACCGCTCCGGGGTCTAACCACCTTGGCGGCCCAGATTTTTTATCCCCGCTCCGAATTCCTATGCTGACCCTCGAAAACCTCTGCAAGTCCTATGGTTCCAAGCCGGTGCTGCAAGATTTGAGCTTGGCCCTTGAACCTGGGGAAATCTACGGTCTGCTGGGGCCAAACGGGGCCGGAAAAACCACCACTATCAACATCATTTGTGGTCTGCTGAAGGCCGATGCTGGGGCCGTTTATCTGGGCGGGCAGCCCGCCAGCCCCCGTACCAAGCGCCAGGTGGGGATAGTCCCCCAGAGCAATCTGCTCTATACCAGCCTCTCCTGTCGGGATAATTTGGCCTTTCTAGGGCGCCTGTATGGGCTGTCTCGCCAAGACTGTCGGCGGCGCATTGAGGTGTGCCTGGGAGCGGTGAACTTGCTGGACAAGCGCCATACTCCCGTAGAGCGCCTTAGCGGCGGCATGCAGCGGCGACTGAGCTTGGCGGCGGCCATGCTCCACAAACCCCAACTGGTGATTTTGGACGAACCCACCACCGGGTTAGATATTGAGGCCCGCCAGGATGTGTGGCAACTGATCCGCCAACTGAAGGAGATGGGGGTGACGGTGCTGCTCACCAGCCACCTCTTCGACGAGGTGGAGCGCCTCTGTCAGCGCATTGGCATCCTCAAGCAGGGGCGCATTGTGGCGGAGGGCAGCCTAGAGACCCTGCGCCAGCGTATCCCCGCCCACGAAATCGTTACCCTCGACACCCCCGACCCCGAAAGCGCCATTCAACGCGGGGATCAGTTGGGCTATGCCCATCGCTACTACGGCGGCGAACTCGCCTTTTGGGTGCCCGACCAACCCGACCTCAAGGAACTGATCGCCCGCTTCGATGGAGTTCCCCTCGACTCCATTGCTCGCCACCCCATCAAGCTCGAGCATGTCTACCTAGAAGTGACCCGCCAGGCGGTGATCGCCTCCCCTGACCTTGGTCGGCTGTCCTCGGTAGGGTAGCCAGGGTCAGGATCGAGGGCGTGGGTTCAGCCCAAAAGATTCGCGCCCATCCCAGCCATCCAAGTGCTGCACGGACGAAAGAACGGTTTAAGATGAGAAGAGGGGTTACATCCCTTCACACTTCAACTCCCCACCTCGATTTCTCCCTCTACCCGCTGGTGCCATGTCGTTCTTTCGGTCTTACATTGCCCCTCTGCTGATTGTTCTCATCTTTGCCGTGGCGATGCTGGCGGTGAGTGCTCGCATCTTTTTACCCAGCGACATGATGGCCCCCGCCCCCCTTGAGGAACCCGTGTCTACCCTGCCAACGGATCCCCTAGGGTCTAGCGATGGAGGATCCGTTGATCTGTCCGAGTTCATCCATGGCCCTGTCGCTTACCAAGTCGAGGGCTAGCCTACATTTCATGAACCTTAGGGCCACGAAATCCCAAGGGTTCGGTACCCTGTGGAAGACTGGGGGGCCATGACCCACCCGCTTGTCTCGCCGTGGGGTGCCTGTTATGTCTGTATTGCCGTTTATTATTCAAAAGTTTGTATTTCAGCCGGAGGGGCAGGCCAATCTTGTCAACCTGGACGATGCCACGGGCAATCCGGGTACCATTCCGGGCTACTTTGTGATGAGTAGCGCCCCGCCCAACATTGATCCTACCCCTGAGGAGCTAGCGGGGATGAACGAAGCCCTCCACCAGGAACAGGCGCGACAAGGGGTGGAGGAGATTGCCGCACACCTGTATCGGATGATGGCCTCCAACCCAGAGGGCCATGCTGAGCTAGTCATTACGGTACATGGCTACAACACCAGCCGCCGGGGGGTAGAGGCTTGGTATAAAAACATTTTCAAGTTCATCAACCGCCACGATGATGCCATTCGGGAAAAGGCCAACCACGTATTCATCGGCTATCGCTGGCCCTCGGAAAACGTCAAGCTGGGCCGATTTCCAGAGGCTCTTCTCGCCCTGCCGCCCCTTCCCCGCGACATTTTGGTGTCTGGGGGGCTGGGGTTTGTGCTGCTGCTGGTTGTTCAATTTCTGGCCTTCGGGGCCACCCTGTGGGGGTGGTTAGTCAGTGCGGTACTGGGCCTTTTGACGGCCCTAGGGCTGCTGATGTTTGCCCTGGTGGTGCTGCGGCTGGTGGTGTATTTTCGAGATAACTATCGCGCCAACAACTTTGGGGTGCTGGATCTGGTGGAGCTGCTGCGCCAGATTGACAACGCCATTGTGCAGCGCACCGCCGAAGAGATGTTTCCCGGTTTGGCTAAGGCTTCCCCCAAGGAGCGAGGAGAGGCCATGGCCCAAGCGAAAAGCTACTGGGGTCGGCGTTCCCGCAATAAGGTGAAGCTGAGCTTTATTGGCCACAGCATGGGGGCTTTTGTGGTCACCAATGTGGTGCGTATTCTATCGGATGTCTTTGACAGCAATTCCGTCAACAAGCGCCCCGATAGCGACGTGGGAGATGTGTTTCGGTTAGAACGCCTAGTGCTGGCCTCCCCGGATATTCCGGTGCTGACGATTATCACCAGTCGGGCCAACTTCCTGGCCTCCTCCCTGCGGCGGTTCTCCGAGTCCTACCTCTTTTCCAGTGAGGGAGACATTGCCCTGCGTATTGCCTCCACCGCCGCCAACTACATCGCCTTCCCCAGTCGCAGCCAGTCTCGCGGCTACCGCCTGGGCAATGTGGCCCTTAAAAATCCCTCCGGTACCCGGGCCGACTACGGCCTGCTGAACCTGCCCCACCTAGAACAGGACTTCCCCCTCGACCTTCCCATCGGCGTGGCCCTTGCCCAGGCGCAGGATCGGGTGATGGAGGTGCTTTTCCTCACCTTCCAGCGGTTTCAGTCTAAGGGGATAGTCACCCTGGCTAGCCTATTCCATGAGCAGACCAGCGGCCCCAGCAATCAGGCCACCATTGCCGATCTGTTCACCTACTTCGACTGCACCGACTACGTGGATGTGCGCTACGACCCCGCCGAAAACACCTGCTCCGCCCAGCCCCTAGGCCTCCTCACGAGGGCCAAGGGCAAACCCGTACTCAAATCCCTAGACTATTTTCTGCTTACCCTCGACTATGCCACGGGCAAGCGCGATGTTCACGGTGGCTACTTCCAGGGCCAGTTCAGCCAACAACTGATCTACGGGCTGGCTTTCCTTGGCTTTAGGGGCTACCTCAACACCTTCGAAGCCGACCCCCAGGTGGCCCTCAGCCAGTTTCACCTGGCCTGCCATGCCAAGCATATCCAAGGCTATCTCTCCCCCTTCCGCTACCGTGTAGATATTCAGGGCGGTAACCTGCAAGGGGCCTTGAAGGATATGCTACGGGCCATTGAGGACAAAGCTGAATAGGTCAAAATACAGCCTAGATCGCAGGGTATCCCTGAAAACTGCGCGATTGACCCCACACCACATCCGCATCCCATCCTTCCGAGTCTCAAAGCCAGAACCCTAGGGTATCTAGCGCCAAGGGTATGGCACCGCTAGGGGGATGCTATTCAGAGTTAGTAGAAGACCCACGGTTTTGGCGCATTTCTTAAGAAAATCCTTGGCTTCTGATGTGTTTGTCCTTGGGAGCATCTGTTTAGACTGAAGGGGTATTGGTGTACGGGTTTGACTGAGCGATTCGACGTAGACGATAGTGTCGCTGACGTCTGCGTCGAATCAAGAGTACCCGTTTGAGGTTGCCTTTGCCCTTCACCTGGTCATGCTATGGCGAAAGAAAACCTGTTTCTTTGTATGGGGTCAGCCTGTCATCAAATGGGGGTCTACGATGTGTTACCCCAGCTTCAGGCGTTAATTCAGGCCCACAATTTAGATGGCATCATTGAACTGAAGGGCTCCTTCTGCCTAGAAACCTGTAGTCAGGGGATTGTGATGAAGTTTCAGGATCATCGCTTTTTAGGTATTAGCCCTCAAAATGTAGAAACGATTTTTATCGAGCGCATTTTACCGATGATTCAGGCGGCCCTTGCCCATGCCCAGTAGGGATTTTGTTATGGTAAACCCCGTGTTTTCTAGCCCTTCTTCCCGCCAAAAAGCTGACAGTAGCGATCATCAAGATCACCATCATCTTTGGCAATTGCTTTGGGAATACGATCCCAATGGGTTGCTGGTGGTGGATGCAGATCTCTATATCAAACTAGTCAATCCGGCCTTTTGTCGGATGTTTAAGGTGCAGCCTGGGGATGTAATTGGGCAACCTGCCAGCACCATTTTGGACGACGTGAGTGACTTTCGGCGGGTATGGGAAACGGGGGACGTCTATCGTGGCAAACCTAGGGAATTTGCCCAGTATAATCTATTGGTGAATCAGGTAATCTTCCCTATTCCCGATGAGGGGATTATTGCCTGTATTATGGCAGACTATAGCCATCAACTGACCGAACGACGGGAACTAATGGCAATTAAAGAAACCACCATTCAACAGGTCAATCAGGTCGTAGATAACCAAATGAAGGTGGTGCAGGAAATTGCGGGGTTGTTAGGAGAAACCACGGCTCAAACGAAGGTGAGTTTGCTTAAAATTGTGCAAATGCTTCAGCATGAAGCGGTGGATACCGTGGCGGTGCGACCTCAGGAGTTCGCGGCTGGAAACCTCACGATTGCCGAGGCTACGGAGGGAGACAACCTCAGGGAAGAAGGCCATTAGTCTATGACCCTAGACACCTTTATTGATATCCATAGCGCCAGTTTAAATAAGCTTGGCGAGGAACTCTGTGGCGACAAGGTGAAGTACCTCAAAACGGGTACGAAAACCACGGTGGTGCTGTCCGATGGCCTGGGTAGTGGGGTAAAGGCGAACATTTTGGCCACCCTCACCACGGAAATTTTAATCACGATGCTGAACGCCGATGTGCCTCTAGAAGAGGTGCTGAAAACGGTGATCGCCACCCTGCCCATTTGCCAGGTGCGAAAAATTGCCTATTCTACCTTTACGATTCTGTGGGTGGATGGCCACACCAACCGCTTCAAGGTGATTAATTTCGACAATCCGCCCCCGGTGTTTTGCCATCGGGGCCGCGTGCAACCCCTGGCCATGGAAACCCAGGAAATCCTGGGCCGCAAACTACAATCCGCCGAGGGCCAACTCGACCGAGGGGACTTTTTGGGGGCGATTAGTGATGGGGTGCTCTATGCCGGCATGGGTATGACCATGAACTTTGGCTGGGGCTGGGACAACATCGCCCAGTACGTGGAGGGGGTGATTGGCAGCCAGGCCCACACGGCTCGATCCATCGTCAAGCGGGTGATTGACCATACCTTTGAGCTATACCAGGGCCAGGTGGGCGACGATGCCACCATGGTGGGGCTGTATATGCGCCAGCGTCACCCGCTGATGATTTTTACGGGCCCGCCCCTGGAGGATAGCCAGGACGAAGCCTTTGTCAATCGGCTGCTGAGTTTTGAGGGGCGCAAGGTGGTGTGTGGCGGCACCACGGGCAACATCGTCGCCAGCTACCTAGGGGAGATGGTCGAGATGGATCTTTCCACCATGCGGCGAGAACTGCCCCCCATTGGCCGATTGAGCAGTGTAGATCTCGTCACCGAGGGGATTTTGACCCTCTCTAAGGCGACGGAATATATCCGCCAATGCCACTGCGACCTGGGCCGACTACGTTTTGACAACAATGGAGCCTATCTGCTGGCCTGCGAAATCCTTCAGGCCGACGCCATTCACTTTTTGGTAGGGCAGAGCATCAACGAGTTTTACCAAAATCCGCTGCTGCCCAAGAATATTTCTATTCGCCGCAGTCTAATTGAAGAATTGGTGACGGTGCTGCGCCGATTTCAAAAGGAGGTGACCATTGAGTATTGTTAGCCTGGGTGAAGTCTTGGCCTATCCGCCGTGCTAAACCAAAGCTATCTCGTATAGTTTGTATAGTTTTAGGAATCGTTATCGGAATCGCCGACCAAGGAACGAACCGTCGGCAGTTCCAGGCCCATCCCTGGGCAATCTAAACTGTAGTCCGGGTGCCCTTACTCTGCCCACCGCTAACCCGGATTGTCTACCTATCACGGAGAACTGGTTCTATGGCTGAGTCATCGCGTGTTCCGGCCAACCCCAATGTACCCCCCCGGCCAGCGGCACCGCCCCCACCCCCTGGCCAGCGGCCAGCGGCACCGCCCCCGTCCCAGGGCCAGCGCCCCCCTGCCCCTCCGGCCCAAGGTCAGCGACCTCCGGCACCGCCCCAGGGCCAGCAACGCCCCCCCGCTGCACCCCCAGGACAGACTCCACCGCAAGGGCAAACGGCTCCCCAAGGCCAGCAGCAGCGCTCTCCTGCTGCCGCCCAACACCGTGCCCCCAGCCCGCCGCCCATGCCCACCGCCGCCGAAACCATTAAGGTGGGGGGCAGCCCCACGCTGGAATACATCGTTCGGGAAGCCTTTGACAAGGGCTTTTCCGACATTCACCTAGGGGTGGGCGAGGTGCCCCGCTTTCGGGAGCGGGGGGAAATTTCCATGACGGAATACCCCGTCACCGATGAAGCCACCTTCTACGGCTGGCTAGAGGAAATTCTGCGGCCCGACCAAATCCAGGAATTCCGCCAAAGCCTGGACTTTGACGGAGCCGCCCAGTACGATTTCACTCGGATCCGGATCAACATTTTCGACTCCTTGCGCGGCCCTGCCATGGTGCTGCGTCTGATTCCGGTGAAGATTCTTACCCTAGAGCAACTGGGCTTTTCGGGCATTTTCAAAGAGGTGTGCCACTACCACAAGGGCCTAATTTTGGTGACGGGGCCAACGGGTTCCGGGAAATCCACCACCATGGCGGCGATGATTGACTACGTCAACAGCGAAATGCCGAAGCACATCATCACCATCGAAGATCCGGTGGAATTTGTCCACACCAGTAAGCGTTCCCTGGTGAAGCAGCGGGAAGTGGGGATGCACACCCACAAGTTTGACAACGCCCTCAAAGCCTCCCTGCGGGAAGATCCAGACATCATTCTGGTAGGGGAAATGCGGGACAAGGAAACGGTGAACACCGCCCTCAAAGCCGCCCAAACCGGACACTTGGTGATGGGAACCCTCCACACCAACAGCGCTGTAAAGACGGTGGAACGGATCCTCAACCTCTACGAACCGGAGCAACAGGCCCCGATTCGGGTGGCCCTGGCGGAATCGCTGATTGCGGTGATTGCCCAGGGTCTCTGTCGCACCACCGACGGCAAACGGGCCGCCTTCCACGACATCTTGATCAACACCGACGCCATCAAGGACTACATCCTGCGTGGTCAACTGGATGAGGTGGAAGCCCTGATTCCCAAATGTACCTTCGACGGCATGTGTACTATGAACCAGTCCCTCTACGCCCTCTACGAGTCGGGGCGAATTACCGAGGAAACGGCCCTGGAGATGTCGCCGAAACAAAACGAAATGGCACAAATGCTGCGGGGCCGTGTCTAAGTCGTCTACCGATTCCACAGCCACTGCCGCCAGTTTCAAGGGACTGGCCCTCTTTACCCCCGGCGGCGACTGCGTCTACTGCATCGACCAGCGGAAACGCAACCACTGGCACCTGGATCTCTGTGCGGCTTTGCAAACCTCCCTGGGGCTAGC
>CAZWNR010000087.1:0-9480 GCA_964635665.1 uncultured bacterium
GATGACCCCTTGGCCCCTGATCGCCATCGCGCCTGGGGTATTGGCCCTGGGGGCGGGGGTAGCCTTTGTAAGAGCCGTGATCAAGGTCAACCGAGCGGATCGGTTTCCCTAGGGAGTAGCAACGGGTTGGTTATGGTGGAATACCAGTTTTCGGGGTTGACGGATCCAGGGTTGCTGAGAAGTAGCAACCAAGACGACTATTACATCGATCCAGACGGTCGTTTTTTTATCGTGGCGGACGGCATGGGGGGCCATGCGGGGGGGCAGGAGGCTAGTCGTTTGGCTACGGCCACCATCAAGACATTTCTCAATCAACACTGGCAAGATGGCCAATCCACCCCTGACCTACTGCGGCAAGCCCTGGCCCAAGCCAACAACGCCATCCTCCAAGACCAATTTCAGCACCCCGAACGTGCGGACATGGGAACAACGGTGGTGGTACTTACCTTTCGAGCCCAGGATGATCAGCCCTGGTGCGCCCATGTGGGAGATTCTCGCCTCTATCGCCTACGTGGGCATCAACTCGACCAAATTACCGAAGACCACACCTGGATTGCCCGCGCCATCCGAGAAGGGGAACTCACCCCCGCCCAGTCGCGCAGCCATCCCTGGCGACATGTGCTGTCTCAGTGCCTAGGCCGAGAAGATCTCACCCAAATCGACGTGCAGCCCATTGAGGTTCACCCCGGTGATCGCCTACTGATGTGCAGCGATGGTCTCACCGAAGAGCTTTCCGATCACCTGATTGCCTCCCATCTCAAATCTATTCGGGCCTGCGAAGCCGCTGCCACCGCCCTAGTCAACTCTGCTAAACAGCGGGGAGGACGTGACAACATCACGGTAATCATTGTGAATCCGCTGCCGCCGCCCACGACCACCCCCTGATCCCCGGTGCTGAGGTGAGTCATGGCCATCACGCTCTACAGTAGGAGCAACCCGTTGCCCCTCGTCTCTAACCGTAGGCTGTTAGGCTAGTCTTAGTTCAAAATAGGGCACCCTACCAACAGCCCTCTTCCACCGTGCGGAACCCCTATGGACTGGCCCACCCTCTCCGTCATCATTCCCACCTACCAGCGGGAAACGGTGCTCTGCGACACCCTAGATAGCGTCCTGGGACAGGACTATCCCCACTACGAGGTGGTGGTGGTGGATCAAACCCAAACCCACCAGCCCCATACCCAGCAACGGTTAAGGGAACTCGCCCAGGCCGGAGAAATTCGGCTGTATACCGTATCGTGGGCGAGCCTACCCGCCGCCCGCAACCTCGGCATCGAGCGATCCTCCGGCGAGATCGTGCTGTTCATCGACGATGATGTGGTACTGCCCCCCGGCTACCTCCAGGCCCATGCCCGTACCTTTATGGAACGGCCCGATGTGGGGGCGGTGGCAGGGCGCGTGTTTGACCGGATGAAGCTGGCAGAACAACGGGATTTAGAGATCGACTACCTGCCGCCGGAGGCCATGGACCCCGGCATCGCCTGGTATCACCTGGATCTCGTCCACACCACCCAGCCCCAGCAGGTGCTCACCGCCAGGGGGTGCAATATGTCCTTTCGGCGGGTGTTGTTCGACCAGTTTGGCCTGCGGTTTGACGAGCGCTTCTACGGCAGTGCTGTGCGGGAAGAATCGGATTTTTGCCTGCACCTTCGCCAAACGGGCTACATTATTTGGTACAACCCTGAGGCCCACCTGGTACACCTAGGGGAAGAAAGCGGCGGCTGCCACGACATCAGCACCCGTTCCCTGCGCTATCAGCTTGTGTTCTACCACAACCACTTTTTGCTGGGTCTCAAAAACCTCACCCCAAGCCAAAACCTGCGCCTTTTCGGTCGCCTGTTCGACTGCCATGTGCTGGGTCATGCCCCCTGCAACAAAGACCCTAACCCCCTGAAGGTGCTGTTCCGTGGCATCTTTTACCTGTGGGGGTTAGCCTACGTCGTCTATACCCTGATCACCACCGCTGGCCGCAAGGGTCGGTTGCCCCGTCAGGCCCCCGCTGTGACGGTTCCCGCTTCCGATCTAGGAGCGATACCATCATCCTAGGGGCACAAAGCCTTAAGGCCCCGGTACGTGAGGGAGTCACCCCAGGGTAGGAAGCCCCCCATTCGCAGAAAACGTCTTGAAGAAACCATCCGGGCAACCACCACAGGCTCCCTAGCCAAGGGGATCTGCTCCTTGGTCTAGGCCTAGACAGGGTTTAAGCTGCTTTCGGTAGCCTTTCAGCCTGGGCCAAGCCCTCCAGGTGAGAAGCTGTGTTGTCTCTCCAGGTTCCTTGCCATGGCTCAGTATCAGCGCATTGTAGTGGCCATTGATCCGTCAGCTGGCACCATGCCCACTGCTCGGGGTTAGTGGTGCAAAAGCAGGCCTAGGCGAACACACCATGACAACCCCGAAGCATCGCTTCGATGCCAAAGGCCCGATCATCCCTAAACAGCTATCTAGGAAAATCGACAAAACAGATCCCATTGTGTAGCTTAGGTGACACCCTAGCAGAGCCCCACAACGCCTACTCTAGGGTTGGGTGATCCTTCGTTGATGCCTGAGGCCTAGATGCGGAATAGCTCCTTTAAACGCATCGTCATGGGGATTGTCTTTTTTCTCCTGACGATCACCTTTGCGGTAGCAGGCTACATGTTGGCGGGCTGGGGTTTCCTCGACGCCATCTACATGGTGGTGATTACTATTTTTGGGGTGGGCTATGGCGAAGTTCGTCCCCTGGTTTCGCCCGTCCTGAAGTTGTTTACCATCTTTGTGATTGTGGCTGGGGCGCTGTCCGTGGCCTACACGGTGTCCGGGTTTGTACAGCTCATCACCGAAGGGGAAATTCATCGTGCCCTCAACCTCAAACGTATGACCAAAGAAATTGCAAACCTCGACCAGCACGTCATCATTTGTGGGTTTGGCCGCATTGGTCAACTGGTGGCCCGCAAACTCAAGGCCGACCGTCAAACCTTCATCGTGGTCGATAACAACCCCGACCGAATTGCCCTTGCCCAGGAACAGGGCTACCTCATGTATCAGGGCAACGCTACCGACGAAACCGTCCTCGAAGCCGTCGGCATCCATCGCGCCAAATCCCTGGCCACGGTGCTGCCCAACGACGCCGCCAACGTCTTCATCACCCTCACCGCCCGCGAAATGAACCCCGACCTAATGATTCTGGCCCGGGGCGAAATGCCCACCACCGAGAAAAAACTGCGCCTCGCCGGGGCCAACCACGTCGTCCTACCCGCCAGCATCAGCGCCCTCCGCATGGCCCACCTGATCAGCCATCCCTCAGCGGTAGACTTCCTGGCCCAAACCAATGGCCACCAAGGGCTAAACGAATTTCTGGCCGAACTCGATATCCAGCTCAACGAAATTGTGATCGAAGCCAACTCCTCCCTGATCGGCGGCACCGTCGGCGACATCGAAGTGAAAGGCCGAGGCACCTTCATCATCGTGGCCCTGCGCCGTGCGGATGGTGAAGTGATCATCCATCCCAATCGCAACATCTACCTCGCCCAGGGCGATTCCGTCATTCTCATGGGCCACCAAGGCGACATGCCCAGCTTCGTCCAGCAAAACGTCCTCAAACGAGAAATGCGCTACCGAGGCGCTCGGTTGCGATAGTTCTGCGGGATCGGCCCGGTTGTCTAGCCCATGCCTGCTAGGCCCCCTTGGCTAGATCGCCTTTAAATTCACCTCCTCACGATGGCTGGAGGGCAGAGTCCGCACCATCAGCGCACTCGAAGGCAGCACCCGCTTCACCTCCGCAACGGTGGTTACCCCCATCAATACCTTGTCAATCGCCGCCTGCCGAAAGGATTGGTAATTGATACTCTGCAAATAGTGGTTGAGCTGAGTCATCGACCCTTCGTAAATAATCTGGCGGACGCGGCTATCCACATTTAAAAGCTCAATAATCGCCTCCCGCCCCGAATAGCCCGACTCAAAACATTGGCTACAGCCGCGCCCCTTTTTGGTCTTGCGAGAACTCACATCCTCCCGCGTTAGCCCCAGCACCGCGAGTTCCTCACCGCTCAAGGGATGGGGTTCGGCACAGTGGGGGCAAATCCGCCGCACCAGCCGCTGCGCCACCACGCCCAACAGCGCATCACTAATCAAGCCCGGATCTGGCCCAATATCCTTCAGTCGAGGAATGGCCCCCACCGCATCGTTGGTGTGCAGGGTGGTAAATACTAAGTGCCCCGTTAAGGCCGCCCGCACCGCCGTTTCAGCGGTTTCGCTGTCGCGGATTTCGCCAATCATAATAATGTCTGGATCCTGCCGCAAAATGGATCGCAGCCCCGCCGCAAAGGTCATCCCCGCCGCCTCGTTCACCTGGGTTTGGGTGATGCCGGGAAGCACATACTCCACTGGGTCTTCCACCGTCACCACGTTGACCGATTCCGTCGCAATTTCCTTCAAACTGGCGTAGAGCGTACTGGTTTTGCCCGACCCCGTCGGCCCGGTCAGAATAATCATGCCCTGGGGCTGGGCTAGCCAGTCTCGGTAAATCGGATAGGTCGCCGCTGTGAACCCCACTTCCTCAATGGCCGCGAAGGAATTGGTCTGCTTCAGCAACCGCAGCACCGCCTTTTCACTGGCCCGTCCCTTCACCGTGCTCACACAGGGCAGCGTGTTCACCCGCAAATCCAGGCCATAATCCTGCTGTCCAAGCTGGTACTTCTCGCCAATCCGGCCATCCTGGGGCCGCCGACTATCGGCAATGTCCATCTGCGACATCACCTTCAAGGCCACCACCAGCCGCCGCCCCAAGTCCGGTGGAAACGTCGTCACCTGGCGCAAAATGCCGTCAATGCGATACCGCACCCGCAACCCATCCACCAACGGCTCTAGGTGAATATCACTGGCCCGGTTCCGCAACGCACTCAAAATCAGCGTCTTAATCCGCTCTATCTGGTCGTCCACCTGGGATAAATGCAGTTGCGCCGTTTCCTGGATATTCTCCGGCAGAATTTCCCCCGTCAACGGATCCCGCTGAATCTCCGCACTGGTGCGATGCTGCTCGGAGTTGTAGTGCTTAAACCAGTTGCGATAGCTTTCCTCAGAAATCGGAAACACCCGAATCTCCGTATCCAGGTTTTGCCCCAAGGTGTAAATAAGCTCCTGGCTCCACTCGCTTGGCGAGCCCAGATAGTAACAACTCTGCCACAGCAGCAGCGGAATCACAGGCGGCAATCCCTTCGCATTCTTACACTGCCGAAAAAAGCGCTCACACAGGTTGAGATCAATCCAGTCAACACAGAGGTCATCCGGGCTACCCGAAATCAGTTGCAGCGCACTCTCAAGGTTGATCTGGCGTTGTTGAAGCTGCTTTTGGAGTGAAGGATTCATGAGGACAGTGACTCCCACTAAGTCTAGTTATTATTTCAGCTATCATAAATCGAGTATGATATAGCCTATTTTCGGGAGTGAAGATTATCACTCCCGAGTTTTGGTTACATGCTAGCGTGCAGTCAGCGGTGTGTTCAAAGGCGTGCCTGATCCAAGATTATAGCCACCTACTGAGGCAGGATTAGATGGAAGACCAAAATGAAGGTGAACACCTCTTGAGCGTGCACAGGAGTTATTTGGAAGATCCCGAGCCACCACTCCAATTTGCTCCCCTTTCCTATAGGTTTTCCCATTCCAAATATTCGCTGTTGTCACATGAATTAGTGAGTATTGCCTGCCTTGTTCATCTTGAAGACGCATGGCACGATGGTTATTGCCGGCATTACACTGGCTAATAACTCTTACATTAGCGGGGGCTAAGACGGGAGTACCTGCAGGAATAGCAATATCTAAAGAAGGACGGCCATAGCCATCGGTATGCACTGTTTGGCTTACGCGTCCAGTGACACCATTTGCCCAAGGTAGCCGTGCCCCTGATGTCACTGGAGGGGTAGTACAAGTCAGTGGAGGATTCCCTGGAGGATTACCATTAATAACACCACTGGCCACCCAACCCGTGCGGCCTTGATAGGTCACCCGGAACCAGCGTTGATCAGCTTGCCCTGTCCAGATATCCGTCACACTAGCGCCATAGGTCCAGCCAGAAAAGGTCAGCATGGTATTGGGCGGAATGGTGGCTAACACTCCAGCGCTGGTTGTGGGGGTTGCCCGCAGGTTGGTGGTGATGTTTGGCTTACCCGTCATTGAGCCACTGGTGCGACCAGTGAAGGTTACAGCACGTACATCACTACAAGCCGTTTGGGCATAGGCAGGTGGCGTGGGTTGAATCGCTAACTTGAGGTAGTCTGCGGACAGGCTAAATCCCGTGAAGAGGGATAGCCCAATTAAACCTATTTTGGGCAACAGTCGGAGCTTGGTAGATGATGTGATCATGGTAGTTCCTAAGTAGACTCGACAATTAAAAAACAAACTCGCAAACGAACCTGAAGCTTGGGAGCATATTGAATTTCGCCATGAAAATCCATGGCCTTTTTTAGGGCATAATGAACACCTCGCGGCATGAAGGGAAAGCTTGATTTGAGGGAAAGCACCTCTTAGACGCCGTAGCGATAGGTCATTTCAGAGAATGCTTTCTAGCAAAAAATAGAGAATCTCGCAGTCGAGTATCATGCATCCACCAATGTAATTACCAGCGTAGATACTCAG
The DNA here is from genome assembly GCA_964635665.1 of uncultured bacterium. GTDB lineage: Bacteria > Cyanobacteriota > Cyanobacteriia > Phormidesmidales > Phormidesmidaceae > Nodosilinea. The sequence continues at coordinate 6,607 of CAZWNR010000087.1, forward strand.
CGGAAGTGGGCGTTAAACAGGCTAAGTCTCCATTGCGCTCACGGCAAATAGAGTCGCCATCGATATAGGGTTGGCCCCAGTTTCTCCAATCTGGTGTTAGCCGAGTGGAAGACCTTTCAGAATTTTGATTGCCTACTTCTGGGTATGCCAGCTCACTATGGGAGAAAACCTCTTCATCATTGGTTGAAAGCGACGCAGAATTAGAAGAGAAATCATCCCCAATGCCGCCTGCATAGACTGAACTTTCAATCAGAAAAATTCCTAATGGAATGCCGACAAAAATGGAAAATCCAATTCGCTTAAAATTGCGCTGGTATCGCATAAAATTATCGACCTCGAGAATAAAACCTTACTGTGACATCAAAAGCTCATTGGCTTCGGAGCAGAACCATTAGGTTTGCTATGAACGCATGAATTGACGATTGATAGCTAACGACTGGCCTAGGATGGACACACTAAAAGGATTAGCCCTCGTCGGCCCAGCACAACTACTTTGCTATCGATAGATAAAGCACTGCTCTGAAAGGGATAAATCAGTTCAGCTTGCCAATAGGTAGCCCAGCACTTTACTTGGTACTTCGGCTTAAGTTCTGCCACCACCGTGGCTACAACTGGAGAAGAAAACCAATGGGTTACAAAGGGGAAGTCCATCGCCTGCACCTCGCTGATTGCTGACATTGGCATTCTGCAAGAGATGGCTTATCAGACGTTAAGGCCTACAGGACAGAATGATTTTGAAACACTTTCCATCCTTTTCCATCCTGCAGGCTAGGTTGATGTCAAAACAGGACGATTCGGGGTAGCGCTAGATAGAGAGTCAGTGTATACTCTTAAGCCAAGCGTGACAAAGCTTACAATCAGGGCGAGATGGTCGAATTAGGAGACACCGAGTTTGACAGAAAGATTGCTGCTTGGGGCGAGGACAGTTGCCTTTACAAGGATCTGACAGACGCTAAGTCTGAGATTAACGGTAAGCCATGTGTCCTAGCTACCAAGGAATGGCGGTATCTGAGAGGTGTGCTCGTCGGTTGCACCTTGCAGGAAATCGCGGAGGCTTCTCGTGTAACGTCAAAGGCCGTTACGGGCTGCCTGAATGAGTATGTCTACCTCTATGTAGAGTGGCTCTATCAGCGTTACGTCCAAGATTCTACGTGGAGCTTGACTGAGAATGCTCCGCGTTTTCGTGATCGCTGTGTTCGTAACCTCATTAAAGAGATGGGCTATCGCCCAGAGGATGTAGAAGGATCTAGCAAGCTAGCATCAGTGCCATTGTCCTACTGGGGATATATTGAGAAGGATGCCCCTTGCTTTGGCCGCCACGAAGAAATTACCCAACTCAAGCACCGAATTATCGATGAACAGCGTCGAATCGTTGTTATTCGGGGGCTTCAGCCCTCGGTGGGCACCACCACCGTAGCCTGCCAGCTAGCCCAAACCCTAGAAGCAGAGGCAGGATACCGAATCTTTTGGTTTCAAATGGAGAACGCCCCTCCCCTGGAATCCTTCCTGAGCCAAATCGTTCAGCGCTGGGCACCCCATCTAGATCGGTCTAGCCTCACCCCCCCAGCAGCCTTTAGACAACTGCTTCAGCACCTAGGACAATCTCCATGGCTAATAGTGCTCGATGGCATTTCACCCCAGCGCAATCCAGAAACATCATGGGCCATCTACGATGAATACGCACAACTGTTTGATCCTATTCAAACGGAGATGCACCAAGGCTGTCTATTGATGGTAGGCAGTAAACAGATAGAGAATCTTCGCTTCATGAGAAACGGAGTCCATCGTTCCTATGGCATTACTGGCATATCTCTTGAAGGGCTTTCCCTAGAGGCTGTTCAGGAGTGGTTCGACAATCAAAAGATTACTTCGTCCAACCTATCAGATTACAAAGCTATTCATGATGCCTACTCAGGAAATCCTAGCTTTATTCAGTTTGTAATTGCCACTATTCAAATATACTACATGGGAGATTTAGCCAAGTTTAATCGTGAGAAAGGACATACGATTTTTCGGAACTCGCCAATGATCGACCTAATTAGAGAACAATGGCAAGGTCTCGAAGAGGTAGAACAGCAAATTTGTCTCCAAATGGCAAAACAGTTACAGCCACTATCCTTGGATGAGCTAGATAAGCTTATGCAGGGCATCATATCTCGCGGAGAACTGATGGGTCTTCTCCCGGATATGCAGGAGGCTAAATTCATCAAGGCTACTAACCAAGGCAACAATGAGCCGACTCAGTATGAATTAACACCTCTAATTCAAAGATTTATCATTAAATATCTAAAAAATAGTGATTGATTTAATCTATTAATTCATCGATTTTACGGCCTAAAAATGAAGCAGATTTTGATTATTAATGGCTATCGTCTATCTGATCTGAGTTCAGTTGAAACTGGCAAAGCACTGCAAGGACAGCCGGATAGTCGCCTATATATTGTAGAAGACACAAGGCCCTTACGATGGCTACGACGCTGGCCAACCCTAGGGCCAAAGAGAGTTCTAAAAACCATCAATCCAAATAGCCCAAATCGAGATCTACTAAAAAAATCTCTAGAGATCGAGATTCAATGCCTAAAAGAATTGAACCATCCCGGCATTGTTCGCTACCTAGATGACTTTACACTGTCTGATATTCCCCACCTAGTGGTAGAAAAAATTTCTGGGAAAACCCTAGATCAATGGGTAGATGAGAATGGCATTGACTCTGAAGCCCGAATTTTAGACTGGCTAACTCAACTCGCTGATATTTTAGATCATATCCATAGTAGAAGTATTTTGCATGGAGATATCAAACCTAAAAATATCATTATCAACCAAAAAGGAGAATTAAAGCTTATCGATTTTGGTAGCGCTCAGAGAATTGATCCT
>CAZWNR010000087.1:9580-11102 GCA_964635665.1 uncultured bacterium
CCAAAAAGGAGAATTAAAGCTTATCGATTTTGGTAGCGCTCAGAGAATTGATCCTACTTACCTGTTGAGAATTAGTGAGCTTAATAAAGCTCCAAAAGATCTCTTTGATGAGGACGAGGATGAGGAGGAAGATGAAGATCAAAATATTCCTTCCTCTACTCCTGGGTTTAGGGCATCGGAACAGAAGCAGGGAAAACTACTGCCCCATTCTGATTTTTATATGCTAGGGACAACCCTAGAGGATTTACTGAGCCGTTCTACGAACAAGGATATTCCACTTAATCCCGATCTCCGAAAGCTTCTCGATGATATGCAGAGTGATCTAGACTGCATTAAGAAACGCCCAGCTAGCGCGGAGGAGGTTAGCAAAGCACTTGATAATATTGCTAAACAACATTACCGCAAACCAAGGCTTTATGGCTGGGGCGAATATGTCAAACGCAACCTTCCCATTAGCCTAGGTGTAACGTCGGTTGTCATTGGGCTACGTTTTCTAGGGGTTTTACAGCCTTTGGAGCTAAAATTCTTTGATCACACGCTATGGATGCGTAGCAACTTAGCTAGGATAGCTTCTCAAAATAAAGTGATAGAATCTCGCACGAACTGGTATGAGCCAGATTCTAGGCTTGTTATTATTGAAATTAATGATGATGATGTTAGCTATCTAGAGGATAGATATGAAGATCTAAAAGAAGGAGACAGTTTATCAGATGATTCATTAAGAGATCTGCTAAAGCTAGTTCTTAATGAAAATCCTGCTGTCATTGGCATTGATATTATCCATAGAAACATTCTAGATGTTCGCAAGAGAAATAACATAATTGGCATTTGTTATCAGTACGATTCTCAGAATGATGGTTATTGGGGATATTCTAGCAATGGCATCTATACCGAAAATATGGGCTTTGCCGATGCCATAACCGACAATGGCTACATACGTCGCAATTTAATTTACACGCCTGACAAGAATCATGAATGTCCTACGCAATGGTCTTTTGCCTATAAAATCGCAAGTCAGTATCTTCAATCGCACGAATCTTCACCTAATCTGAATCAGAAAAATAACCTACTCGCCTCAATCGAGAATTTTAAACTAAAGCCCCACCACTTCTTGTATAAAAACTTTGTGGATGAGAGAGGATTGGCTACATTTACGAATGAAAGCTATCAAACCATCATCAACTACAGGTCGTATGAGGATGCAGCAACAATTTACTCTCTCCAAAATATTTTAGAAATGCCCTCCTCAGATTTAGCAGATATTTTTAATGGCAAAATAGTTTTAATTGGTAGCAAGGCAAGGGGCGAAGATATTGCTGGAACACCCTATGGAATAAAGTCAGGAGTTATTATTCAGGCCCATAAGATTAGTCATCTGTTGGATATGTCTTTAGGCATACGTCCAGGTCTTAGCTATTTAATGCCTATTCAGGATTTCCTTATCATCATCCTGTGGGGAGTTTTGTATGGCTTACTACTGGGCAATATAACCACACAAAGAAATACATCATTGTTCTTTGTG
>CAZWNR010000088.1:0-11021 GCA_964635665.1 uncultured bacterium
CCAGCCCAGGGCCGCAAAGGGGCCGCTAGGGGGAGAATCCTCCAGCAGTTCAAAGTTCACAAACAGGCAGTCTTGCTCTAAGAAGGCCTCCTGCATTTGCTTAGGCGACTGCTGCCCCATCAGCACCCGCTCCCGAAACTGCTTCAGGGAACCCAGGGTGCGGTACATCAACAGACCATATTCCACCCCGCCCATGCCCAGCACCGAAACGTAGAGGGTCTCAATATCCCAGGTGTTCAGTTCAATGGCGATCACCTGCTGTTCGTTGAGGCTGTGCCAGGGGCCAAGTTCCCAAATTTCCATGGCCTTATCGATCATGGCATCGCCGTAGCGGTCGGGCAATTCCGCCTCCTCCATGCCGCTAGCCTGCTGGAGGGCGTTGAACAACTCGTCAATCAGGGGCAGTTCCGGGGCGTAGTCCACTTCAATATCCAGCCCCTGAAGCGCTCCACGCAGGTAAAACTGAATCTCCCGATCGCTCACCACAATTTTCTTAGGCCGAGCCGGAGTCAACGACCCCTGAGGGGACTCGATGGCCTGGATCAGCGTCCGCACCACGGGCTCGTAGCCACTGCTGGAGGGCACCATGGTAATGCCACGCACTGTGCCCTGACCACTATCTACCCAGAGAATGCAGTCGCTGTGCTCGCCTTGGCCATTGCGGCCCCAGGAACCTGAATCCTCCTCCACCAAACCGCTCATCGGTCGCCGATCTCCCTCCCACACGCTGGCTACCCGAGGCAGTTGCTTCAGTCGGTCGATGGTAATGCGGTTCAATCGAGTCATGGACTAGGGTCTCAGAGGGGCGAACTAAGAATAACAGCCTAGGCAAGCTAGCCCCATGGCTAGGCCGAAGATAGGCAAAAGACAACGGTCAATATAGAGGGGTTTAATGGCAAACTCCCCACGGGACAGCCCACAGCCCCCCAATTGATGAAAGCCTCAGATAAACTATAGAAAGTTCCGGGTAAAACCGCGAAGGTTGGCCCTCAAAAGTGTTAGATTTCAAAACATTTTTGACCTTTGCGGGGCTGTCATTAACCGCTAGAATAGTTAACCGCTAAGTTATAGCGGCCCCGTTTTGCCAAGTCTGCGTCCAAGATTTTTAGTCGAAAGGTTGTCATGGCACAGGTCACCGAACAAACCCGAGGCATTCTGCTCTCCGAAACGGCGTTGAAGCACGTCAAGGCTCTCCAGCAACAGCAGGGGGGGAAAGCCCTTTGTCTGCGGGTGGGGGTGCGCCAGGGCGGTTGCTCCGGCATGTCCTACACCATGGACTTTGAAGACCCCGGCAACATCAACGAACACGACGAAGTCTACGATTACGACGGGTTTCAGGTCGTCTGCGATAAAAAGAGCCTGCTCTATCTCTATGGGTTGATGCTCGACTATAGCGACGCCCTAATTGGCGGTGGCTTCCAGTTCACTAACCCCAACGCCAGCCAAACCTGTGGCTGCGGCAAATCCTTTGGGGCCTAACCTTCACATACTATGATCCAAACCGTTGAATCTCTGTTTGATACCGCCATTGAGCGCTACAAGGCGGGGGAAGATCCCGCTGAACTGATTCCTGTCTTTAAAGATATCTGCGACCGCGCTCCCAAAAGCGCCGCTGCTTGGGCATGTCTGTCCTGGCTGTATCTACTGACCGACAAGCCAAATTCTGCGGTCAAAGCCGCCCAGAAAGCGGTCAAGCTCAGCCCCCAAGACCCCCAGGGCCGAGTTAACCTTGCGGTGGCCATGCTAGACGCGGGTAAACCTGGCGTTCGTGAGCATGTAGAAATTGCCAGCCAGGTAATGGCGGTGGTCGACGATCTGCGCACCGAAGTGATGCAAAACATCGAAGATGGCCTCACCCGCAAGCCCGACTGGGCCAGCCTAGAGCGGGTCAAGGCTTGGCTGTCCTAGGGCAACAGCACCGGGGCTAGGCCGCCGACCTCAGTGCACCCAGTACGTTAGCCTTCCTGCCCTGTTCGGCACTATGCGGCGTGGGCAGGAAGGTTTTGGGTTGCGGCGAGTTCCCTAGGCCAGGGGAGATTTAGCAGGCATACCCGGCAGGCGGGGGAATTTGTCGGGGGTGCGGCTGACCTTATCGATCACAACGTTGTGGCGCACGCTGTGGGTCATAGGGGTGGTCATGGGCCGAATGTCCCGCAGTTTTCCTCCCAAGCCGGGCAAAATGGCCACCAAACTTTTCTCCTCCTGGGCCGACCATTGGCCTCGGTAGAGGATCGCCTGTCCGCCCAAATTCAGCAGGGGTAGGGCATACTCAGCGCAGGTGTTGACTGGCCCCACCGCCCGCAGCAGCGCCAGATCAAAAGATTCCCGGTAAATCGGCTGATGCCCCACCTGTTCAGCCCGTTCGGCCAAAAATTTCACGTTGTCTAGGCCCAGATCGGCGCTAGCCTGCTGAAGGGCGGTAATTTTTTTGCGCGTCGCATCCATCAGCGTCACCGCCCAACGAGGGCAGGTCATAGCCAGGGGGAGCCCCGGAAACCCGCCCCCCGTGCCAATATCCACCACAGACTGAGGCTGTTCGGCTAGGGCGCTATCCGCCAGCCAAGGGGCCACCCCTTGGAGGGAATCCCACAGGTGCTTTTCCCAAAAGTCCTCTGGGCTGGTAATGCGGGTAAGGTTGAGGGTTTGGTTAAGGGCCACAATGGCCTGGTACAGGGACTCAAAACGGGCCTGGAGATCCTCCGTGGGTTGCCAGTTGAGGGTCGTTTGCCACAGATCGGTGGGGTTGGGTAGGGCGGGGGGCGGAGTCATCACCAGTCGGCCTCTGAGGGGGCGGGTTGAGGGGTGGCCTGGCGCTCTAGGGTGAGATGCCCCTGGTTCAGTCGCCAGCAGCAATCTGCTAAATGAGCCAGTTCATCGGCGTCGTGGGACACCACCAGCAGCGTCCAGTTCTGTTTGAGTTGTTGCAGGAGGCCGATGATTTGCTGCCGCATTGACCAATCCAATCCCGCTGTGGGTTCATCCAGCAACAGCAGGTAGGGTTTGCGAATAAGCTGTACCGCCAGGGCCAATCGCCGCTGCTGACCACCGCTGAGGGAGTGAGGCAGGGCGGTAAGGGCCAACTGACCAAGCCCCACCGCTTGCAGGGCCTGGTCAATCTGGGGCCGATCCAGTTCGGGGTGGCCTAGGCGCAGCTCTTCTAGAATGGTGTGGCCACAAAAGTGCCGCTCTGGAAACTGGAACACTAAACCTGCAATCTGGCGCAAGGCCTCAGGCTCTAGAGCTTGATCGCGCCACTGAATACTCCCGGAACTGGGCCTAGCAAAGCCCGCCATCAATTCCAACAACGTACTTTTGCCCGACCCACTAGGGCCATAGATCACCCCCAACTGCTGGGGAGCCAAGGCTAGGGAAACCTGGCTGAGAATGGCCGAGGGCGTCGCTGGAGGATGGTAGGTCAGTTGGTGGAGTTGAAGCATCGGTTGAGATCGGACAAAAGATCGAGATTAGGTCGCCCCAGTATGCGGCCAAGGGCCGTGACAATACGAGGTTGGGTATTCCATCCCATGACGATCTAAAACAACCGTAGGGTGGATCCGTGGGCCAGTGTACCATCTGTAACATAGGGGCATACTATTCCCCCAGGCGAGAACCACACTAGATCGAATATCAGAGGTATTCTGAGGGCTAATTCAGGCTCAGCCGAGTTGATCCTAGCCGTTAATCGCCTGTCTGGAACGCTCGTGATCGTCCCTCTGGCCATGGATAGTTCGTCTACGGATAGCCTGACCACAGATAGCCTGACTGGGGCTCGTCTACTGTACCGTCTTTCAATACCGATGTTCTGGCTTCCCTTGTCCTAAGTCTTCCAACTGTGAGTTGTCCTATGGTGGTTCAATCTGTTCAGCGATCTGTGTGGCGGTCGGTTGCCGCAATCTGGCCCAAACGTTCCCGCTGGCAAAGGCTTCTGGCTGGCACCCTAACCACAGCCACAATCGGGCTAACGGCTCTGCCCGCCCTAGCGGGGGATCCCTTCCGTCCCACCAATCCCCACGCCATTGGCGACGCTACCGAGGCCACCTTCGAGGCTCTGTTCTACGAAGGAGACTACGCCGAGGCGCAGCGTTTGGTGAATCAGGCCATCACCGCTGAGCCAAACGAACCCATGAACTACGCCATCGCCGCCGCCCTCGACTACCTCAATCAAGACCTCAGTTCGCTGCTGGAAAAAGCCCAACAGACCCAGTCCGTCGCGGCGGCCCTGAAGGAAATCGACCCCCTGCGTGGTCACCTCTACACCGCCGTCGGAATTTTTCTAGAGGGAGCCCACGTCATTCAAAGTCGGGGCCTGGCTCGCGGCACCCCCACGGTACTGCGCATGTTACAGCAGGTGTTTGCCGAACTGGAGGCCGCAGAGGCCATCAGTCCCAACGATCCTGAACTGAGCCTGCTGAAGGGCTTTATGGATTTGCTGCTGGCGGTAAACTTGCCCTTCGCCAACCCTGATCAAGCCATTAGCCGCCTGCAACAGGGCCACCCCGACTATCTCTCCCAGCGGGGGATTGCCATCGGCCTGCGCGATCTCCAGCGCTACGACGAAGCCCTAGTCGCCGTCAACAATGCCCTAGAAGCCGCTCCCAATAACCCCGACCTGATGTATCTCAAAGCCCAAATTCTCTTCCTCAAGCAGGACTACCAGGGAAGCCTGCCCTACTACGCCGCCGCCCTCACCTATGCCGACCAACTGCCCGCATCTACCGTGCAGCGAATCCGCTTTGAGGAATGCCAAGCCCAGGGGCAAGACTCTTCCATCTGCGGCACCTATCTTCAGGCTGGTCAAAATTAGCCGATGCTCCCCCTAATCTCTCTCGGCCCTAGGGGTGCGGCGTATCCCTAGGGTTAACCCCAGCCGAATGAGACAACCCTGATTTCCCACTGGTACTCCGTAGGGGGGAGGTTCCCTCGCCCCTGGGAACCGAGGCTAAACCATCAGGGTTTGGTATGAGCCCTATTCCATGGCAAAGAGGGGATGATATGGTTGACCCTCTCCCCTTGGCATCGGTCTACGCGGTAGGGGTATGTCACAATAAACTGTCTCCTGCTTTTTCACTTTTGCCGAGGAATCTGTGCCGATGCACGTTGAATTTCGCGAGTGCGACTTTTTTAACCTTTGGATTTGGCTTCAGTTTGAGACCGTGCCCTCTAGCCTAGAGCAGCAATATATCGACGAAGTCTTTTCCTCCTGGTTTTTCCTCGGCAAGCTAGGCGGTTTCAATGCCGAAAACCTTCAGGTGCAAGATACCGGGCTAGACATCAGCTACCTGCCCTACGACGAAAGCCAACTGGGCAACAGTCTGCTGTCCGTCATGCACAACATGGGCGAGGTAGACTACCAAGGGCTATGGGCGCGGTGTTGGTTCGACCTGGGCACCAGCGATGCCCTGGCCCTCGATGTGCTGATCAACGCCTTTGAGCAATTCAGCCGCGAGTACGTCACCATAAAAACCTGCTACATCGGCGGCGAAAACCCCGATTGGCCCATCCCCCGCAGCCACCGACCCGAATTTGTGGATGACGACAACAACTAAGCGCCTTCGTCTAAGCGCCTTCGTCACCCCAGGCCAAAACCGCTGAGAACTTTGCGGTATGGTAAAACTATGCCCCGGCTGAACCTAGCGGAGAATCCCCATGTCCTGGAATAGTTCCCCCTCCATCCCCGACCGTGTCTTTGCGGCCCTGCCCTACATTTTGGCCATCACCGCTGGGCTGCCCTACGGTGTCTTTGTGGTGCAGGAAGTTCCGGCCATTCAGTTCTTGCTGTTGCCCTTTGCCCCCCTGATTCAGGTTTACACAGGCCTTGAGCAAACCATTCCCTTCTTTGGGCTCATTGTTTTCTTTGCCCTCATCCTGCTGGTCGTCCGCAACGAAGACATCAGCCGCTTCATCCGCTTCAACACCATGCAGGCCATTCTGCTGAGCTTTATCCTGGCGGTGTGTGGCCTAATTTTAGATTTGCTGCGGCCCGTGCTAGGCGGAGGGCTGCTGGTGCAAACCTTCGCCAGTGCGTTATTCCTGGGCATGTTGGCCTCCGTCGGCTACTCCCTGGTGCAAACCTTCCGGGGCGAGTACGCCGATATCCCCACCATTTCCGACGCCGTTCACATGCAGGTGCGCTAGGCCCGGAAAAGTACGGAGGTTTGGGGTGTGACTCGACTAACATGGGGCTGCGGATCCCTCGTAGATCCAAGGCCCATCGGTCAAGTCAGGCTGAGGTCGTCGATCCGTCTTAGATTCTGGCGGCGACGACATTCTCTAGGGTGCCGATGCCCTCAATTTCCACCCGCACCCGGTCGCCAAGGGAGAGGGGGCCAACCCCTGCCGGAGTCCCCGTCAGCACCACATCACCGGGCAGCAGGGTCATGATGTGGCTAATGTAGGTGATCAACTGGCCGGGGTTAAAAATCATCAGGTCAATGGAGGCGGATTGTACCGGATTGGGGTCGTTATTGAGAAAAGTTTGAATGACGGCGGCGGGGCTAATTTCCCGCACAATCCAAGGCCCCAGGGGACAGAAGGAGTCGAATCCCTTGGCCCTGGTCCACTGGCCATCTTTTTTTTGTAGGTCACGGGCGGTGACATCGTTAGCGATGGTATAGCCCCAAATTTTGCTCTGGGCTTCCTCTGGGGGCACCTGGGCGCAGCGTTCGCCAATAATGATGGCCAGTTCTCCTTCGTAGTCCACCTGCTGAGACTGGGGCGGATAATAAATCGAGGATCCCGAGGAGATCACCGCTGTGGAAGGCTTTAGGAAAATCAGAGGCTCCGGCGGCGGCGTGCCCATTTCGGCGGCATGGTCGGCATAGTTTTTACCCACGGCAACCACCTTAGACGGGGCGCAGGGGGCCAAGATAGTGTACTGGGCCGGGAGCAGTTCAGCCTCCGTGGGTTGGCCCTGAAGCCAGGGAGGCGCATCCAACACCTGCACCCGTCGGTCGGGATGAAGCAACCCGTAATGGAGCTGCCCAAGGTGAGACTGAACTCTAACGTAGCGCTGCGCCATAATACTTGCTAAATCTTGATATAATTGTAGATCCTTGTCTTTACGCTAGCCGCAAGGCTCCTGGCCCCTAGGTACCCCTAGGTCGGTCGTTAGGGGGCTATAAACGCTGTTTTCAAGGGTGTAAAGGCCATTTTTGTCCATAAGGAGCCTCCATGAAATCATACATGTACGAAACCATGTACATTCTGCGTCCCGACCTCAATGATGAGGTTGTGGATGGCACCATCGGTAAATATCAAACCATGCTCAAGGATCAGGGTGCCTCTATCCTGGAAACCCAGCACCGGGGCAAGCGTCGTTTGGCCTACGAGATCGACCGCAACCGGGAAGGCATCTATATCCAAATGAACTACACTGGCCCCGGTGAAATCGTGGCTCCCCTAGAGCGGGCCATGCGCCTGAGTGATGATGTCATTCGTTTCCTTACGGTGAAGCAAGAAACCGAAGCCCCCGTGGCCGAGGCCGTTGCGGCCGACGACGACGCTGAGTAGTCTACCGCAGCCTCCGGTAATAGCCTCATGCGCCGCCCTGAGTGCCTCACGAAAGGCATCCCAGAATCCTAAACTTTGGCTGACTGACGCAACGCCGAAAAGCACTGATCTCTCCTAGGTTGGGTGGCACGATAGCAGAACCCAACATAGGCCCAGGACTTTGGGCCTGTGTTGGGTTCCCCTTCGCTGCATCTAGCCTACCGTTGGACATGTGTCAGACAATCAGCCCTAACCCTTCTGGAAAGCATTAACGCCACAGGACCTCCGGGATCTGTGGCGTTCTATATTTCTCGGCCCATCCATGGCATCAGCCCTGGCCAAACTGCTCTACAGACTTTTGAAAACAGGTGTGCCAGTTTTGGCGGCAGGTGCTACATTAGCAGCAATTTAGCCCTCCCCAGGGTAGGGATCAGCCCATCGTCTGGGAGAGGCTTGGTCAACGGTGTTTTGCTGAGCTAGGTCATCGGCCAGGGAACCAGAGCACCGTCCTGGGTTCGCTAGAACCAATTGGTAATCGTTAGTTGGATGGGAGTAGTCCTGTGACGTCGTCTCCGTACACAGATATGAATGATCAGCAGGCCGAAGTCGCGCGCCTGACCGCCGAGCTGGAAATTCGTGACCAGCTTGTACAGCAGCTCTCCCAGGAGTTGTTTCGACTGGTCAAGGGCAATGCCGGGTTTATGCCCAGTCCCGAAGTCTCCGAGCAGCACCAGGCCGAAGTGCGCGCCCTGCGGGATCAACTGCGGGGGGTAGAAAAGCAGATTGACTTTTACCAAGGTCAGCTCGAAGAGCGGGATGCCGAAGTGCTGCAACTGCGCCAAACGGTTCAGGAACTCACGGATCGTTCGCGGATGTTGGAGCAGGTTGTCCAAGAACTGCCCACGGTGTATCGACAGAAGTTTGCTGAGCGCCTAACCACCGTGAAGCAACGGGTGGCCGAACTCCAGCGGGAGAACCGTCAGCTTCAGGCCGAATTACAGAGCGTTACCTATCGCTTGGCCCTGCGCACCCGTCGCAGTCAACGACTAGAACTGCCCAGCCTCAGCCAGGAAGGCAATCTAGACGGCCTCTCGCTGCCCTCCTTCGGCAACGCCTAAGGAGCTAGACCTTTGGCTCACCTTGGGCCACCCGGACGCCAGACTTGGGTCAGGGTTCTGAGGTGCGTTGCCACGCATTGGAGCACAGAACGAGACAATACTCATGGGGCATCACCGCTGTTATCTACGATCTAGAATTACCCTCTAGAAGCACCATGGATTTTGACACCGCCCACCAGTTTTTGCTCCAGCAAACCCTCTCGCCCAGTGATGATCAGCGGGAGACCTTTATTGCTTGCCTGCGTCAAGGGAAACCACCCGTGCCGGGGCAGGTCACCTCGCTGTTGCTAGCCCTAAAGGTGATTTATGAAGCCCTGAAGGACGAGCCGGTGCTAGATCGGACTCTGCTCAAAGCTTTGCTGATTCTGATTGACGACAGCGGCCAACTGTACCGCCAGGGCATCACCGAAGGCATTCTGTGGCCCCCTTTACTGGCCGATGACCTCACCCGTCTGCGCCAGGCCGCCCGATCGATCATGATTGGCCAAGCCGCCTAGTTCTGATGCACCACTCCCCTGCCTGTATCCTGATTTTTGCCCGCTATCCTACCCCTGGTCAGGCCAAAACTCGGCTCATTCCCGCCCTAGGCCCAGAGGGGGCCGCGCAGTTGTATCAATGGCTGGCGGAACGGATGATCGCCCAGGTGCGATCCTTGCAGCATCAGGGTGCGGTGGATATCGCCCTCTGGCACAGCGGTGCAACAGCAGAGACCATGGGCGACTGGCTAGGCAAAGACCTGATCTACTGCGCCCAACCCGAAGGGGATCTTGGCCATCGCCTCGCCACCGCTATGGACTGGGCCTTCGATCAAGGCTATGGGGCAGTTTTGGTGATTGGTACCGATTGCCCTGATCTCGACGCCGCTATTTTGAGCCAAGGGTTAGAGGTTCTCGCCGCCGGAGTCGATCTGGTGTTGGGGCCAGCCCAGGACGGCGGCTACTATCTCCTAGGATTGACCGCACCCCAGCCCACCCTGTTTGAAGGCATCGCCTGGAGTACGTCCACCGTCCTAGCCCAAACCAAAGCCCAGGCCCAGCGCCTTCACCTCGCCTCTGTCGATTTGCCCACCCTCACGGATATCGACACCCCAGAAGATCTAGCACATTTACCGCCATTCCTCTCCTTGCCCTTTGGGTAAACGATTCTCGTCATAGACTGTGAATACTCCGAGCCGATGGCGGTTCTCCGGATCAGAACGGCGAGAAACCCTCGTCTCTACCAGTGGTGAAACGGTGTCCTACCCAACGATTTCGATCATCATTCCCACCCTCAACGAAGGGGGCACCCTGGCATCTACCCTAGACCGCCTGCGGCAAGACTCCAACCTAGAGGTGATCGTGGCGGACGGCGGCAGTGCTGACGACACCTGCGCCATGGCCCAGGCCAAGGGGGTTCAGGTCGTCCAAGCCACCGGGGGGCGAGGGGCACAGCTTAACCAGGGAGCCGCCATAGCCAAGGGCGAAATTCTGATCTTTCTCCACGCGGACACCCAGCTACCCACCAACGTTGCTACCCTTGTAGGGCAAGCCCTAGCCAAGCCGGGCATTGTTGCCGGAGCCTTTGACCTAGCCATTGATGGCCCTGGCCGGAGATTGCGGTGGATTGAGCGGGGCGTAAAGTGGCGATCTCGCTGGCTACGCCTACCCTACGGCGACCAAGCCCTGTTTCTCACCGCCGAGCAATTTCACCGCATGGGTGGCTTTGCCAACTTGCCCATTATGGAAGACTTCGACCTAGTACAGCGTCTGAACCGCCAAGGCCGCATTGCCATTGTCCCGGTTCCTGTGACTACCTCCGGGCGGCGGTGGCAACGCTTGGGGGTATGGCGCACCACCGCCGTCAACCAGGCGATGGTGGCAGGCTATCTGTTGGGCTTAGATGTCCATCAACTCGCCCGCTGGTACCGCAGCTTAGGGAAATCCCGGACTCCGTCGTCTTAGATATGGTTTAGACATGGTCATTTCAGTTAAGCTTGAGAACCTCAACAACAGCTTGAGTAAGGTTTTCAGCATTTAGACTATCTCATTCTTATGAGGGAAAAAGATAAAGACTTAAAGCATAGCTCCAACGCTCTGCCAGGTGGTGACGACGAACACCACAAAGGCGATCAAGGCCAAAATGCCCTGGAGCACGTTGCCCACTAGGGTGCCGACCACAATGGCCAGCCCCACCTTGCCAGACTGGATAACCCGCTGCCCCAGTTTTAGCTCGCGGCGGTGGAGGAATTCGCCCACAAAAGCTCCGATTACCGTACCCAGCAGCAAGCCCAGGAGTGGAATGCCTGTGGGCAGCAGCGGTAGCAAACCAAAAAGGCCTAGGAACATGCCGATAAAGGCCCCAATTTGCCCCCATGAACTGGCCCCCACTCGCTGCGCCCCCAGCACCCCAGCCCGATAGTCAATCAGTACACGCAGC
>CAZWNR010000089.1:0-10926 GCA_964635665.1 uncultured bacterium
CTGGCTCCTGCTGCTGAAGATTTTCATCATCCACTGTGGTGCTGCCCTCGCCACCTGCCTGCAAGACAGTACTCGCCTTCAGCATATTGCCGAAAATGGCCGTGCTCGCATGGGCAAGGCCGGGGCCGGGCGCGCCATTGCCACGGCCCTAGTGCAATGGCTCCAAGAGGTCAACAGCTAGCCATAGCAGCGGTACCGAACTCTGCGGCTATGGCTTCTTCTTGCCCATTTCTACCGCGGCCTGCCATGGTAACTGGGGTTGATAACGCATATCGTTAGCTGTATTATCTCAGCCGTAAAGTGCTTGGCCTGTCAGCACCAATGCTGCCTCGGGCTGTAGCTGTTCTTGAGAGAGCTTTCAGCAGGTAGCCCGGGTTATGGATCGTGCAGTAGGGGATAGACCGTGGAATCAATCGGCTAGGGTTCTTGATTCCAGCTTGCTTAGATGCTCGATTAAAGCCCTCAACTATACTAATATCAAGGCTAAGCAAGGACTGAGTTAGCAGCCTCGATACCATTGGGCGGAAGCTCTAGATTGCTGTTTTGCCATATCTTCATAGTAGAGGCCCCCTACCTATGGCAATCTTTCAGATCACGGTACCGCAGTTCCTGAGGCGTGAGGTATTGGTTCAAATCTGAGATCCTTGCCACGCAAGGATCTCAGACCTCATATCTGACCTAGTGGCATCGAGGAATACGATGGGTTTTAACGATTAGGATTAACAGTCTGTCTTAGTCCCTAGTAATTTCTTCCTGATGCTAAGGATTGCGCTGGTTATTATCAAGCTTTTGTAGGCCTATGCATTCCTCTGCGGAAAGCAAGCTATATTTATTGGTTGTTTGATATAAGGATGACAAGGAGCGTCTGATTTTACGATTCCACGTCCGATCTAGAAATGAGGCGTAAGTCGAGAAGCTTCAAATGTAGGATGTTCTCGACATATTTCTCTAACAGTTTTGATGAATACGTCAAAAGAGTAGGTGTATTAGATATGAAAATCGCTATTGTAGGTTGTGGATTTGTTGCTGATTACTACCTTGCCACCTTGCCTCTACATCCAGAGTTGGAACTGGTTGGTGTGGCGGATATTGATGAGGTTAGACTAGATCGATTTTCCACCTATTACAAGGTCAGCAGCTATGCCTCGACGGAAGCGCTCTTAGCTGATGATTCTGTAGATATTGTCTTAAATTTAACGAATCCAAGAAGCCACTACGAAATTTCTAAAGCTTGTTTGGAAGCTGGCAAGCATGTCTATTCAGAAAAGCCCCTAGCGATGACGATTCCTGAAGCCAAGGAATTGGTCGCTTTAGCAGAGGAACGGGGTCTTCAGATTTCTTCGGCACCCTGTAGCTTGTTGGGAGAGACCGCCCAAACGGTTTGGAAGGCGCTGCGGGAAAACGTGGTTGGCAAAGTGCGTTTAGTCTATGCTGAGATGGACGATGGCCTCGTTCACAAAATGCCCTATCAGCAGTGGGTGAGTGAATCTGGCAAGCCCTGGCCCTCCCAGGATGAATTTGAGGTGGGCTGCACCCTAGAACACGCTGGATACTATGTGAACTGGTTAACGGCATTTTTTGGCCCAGCGGTATCGGTTACGGCCTTTTCTTCCTGCTTAGTCCCCGATAAAGAGGCTGGTGTCGTTCTAGAACCACCGAATACTCCAGATTTTTCCGTGGCCTGTATTTTGTTTGAATCTGGTGTGGTTGCTCGACTGACTTGTAGCATTGTGGCTCCCCACGATCACGAACTTAAGATCATCGGTGACGATGGCATTTTGAGCATTCACGATTGTTGGGACTATGGGGATGCCGTAAAGGTTCAGCGCATGATTCGCATTCGTCGAAAAGTGTTGATGAACCCCTTTAAACAGACAATCCCACTAGTCCGAAAGCCCGTCAAACTCAAGACCAAAGGCGCTCAGCAAATGGACTTTTGCCGAGGAGTCGCGGAAATGGCGGCAGCGATTAAAGAACAGCGACCTAGCCGCATGGCTGCCGATGTGTCACTGCATAACAACGAGTTGGCTATTGCCATTCAAGACTCCCTCGAAACCGGAGGCTACTACAAAATGACGACCACCTTTACCCCGGTGATTCCCATGAACTGGGCTAAGTAGTTTATGGACTGATAGCCTATGGCGTTTGTATCGCGAATATACAGCGGATTTCACTTGGGTGAAGGATATTGCGATGATCCCCCCTCCCCCCTGATCAAGGGGGGGACATGGTAAAACTGAGACAGCTAGGTACTGGGGGGATCTAGAACCTAGCAAAGGTGTATCTCACCCTATTGAGAACCGCTATAGAACAAAAAGAAGTTTGGTCCTGTCATTCCCATGTCATCCCAAGTCCGCCGTGCTAACGGAAGACGGAGGAAACTCAGGCGTTTATTGGGCTCGTTGCCAATGGATTCGGATAGCTTCCTAACCAAAGGTGAGTACGAGATACTGATCCTGGAACTTGGCCCCAGCAACGGATTTACCCGCCAAAGCTGGGGGCAAAATCAAGTTGCGCCGCTGGTCGCCCGCTTCCACGGTAACCTCTGGGCCATACTGGGTGAGTTTGACCTGGGTTTTGTCGAAGCTGGGCAGAAATAGCTTGACGGTTTTGCTAGGCAGATCGATCACTGTGGCAGGATTAGCCTGGGCGGCAATTTGGTCAATGTCAGGGAGGGCTTGAATCACAGCATCCCACCCCTGGCTGTGCTGGCTGGGGATGGCAAAGTGGGGCAGGGGGGCAAAGGCTCCCTCATGGGCAGAACCCAGATCGCCCTGGCTGACCAGCACGCCGCCAACGGTGAGGCCAATTTGCTGAGCGCTGCCCCAGAGGTAGCGGGCGGTAGCTACGGCATCGGCGGCAGGGGTGGTAACCAGGAAGGCCAGGGTGCGGTTGGGATCACTGACCGCATCACGGCCCTGCTCAAGCATGGATCGCATTTCCCCGGTGGGCCGATCCAAAATGTCCCCTGTCCAATCGGTGGCCAGCACTGCTGCCGACACGGGCTGAATGAAGGGGGATAGCGACCGCCACAGGTCAGACTGTTGCAGCACATTGCGAAAACGCCGCACGTACCAATCCAAAATTTCCGGCAGGCCAAACATCCGCAGGGTGCCCATGCCCCCGGTGCCGTCATAGACAATCACGTCGTACTTACCGCTGGCGTCGTACTCTCGCAGGGCATTCAGCGACAACGCCTGATCCATTCCTGGAAGCACTCCCAGTTCTTGGCCGTAGACATCCTTCAAAAAGGGCGTTCGCAGGTATTGGGCTTCCAGTTCCTTTAGAGTTTGCCAACTGGCCTCTAGCTGGGCGGCACTGTGCATCTGCACCGCCGTTAGCTTTGGGCTGATGGTAGTCGGTTCGGCACTGAGATCTTGCCCCAGCAAAATGGCTGGCCCTGGTGTTACATCCTGGATCATCAGCAACACCCGCTGGCCGGAACCCGCCAGTTGCTTTGCGGTGGCAATAGCCATGGTGGTACTGCCGCAACCGCCTTTGCCGAGAAAGGTGAGAATTTTAGCCATAACTGCTGGGAGAAGTATCTGTGGGATGGGCTAGCGCTAGCGTAACGCATCCAATCCTGACGAGCCCTTACAAGATGGTGCGTTACAGCTTTGTCTAACAGTAACCGACCTCCGAAGAGCGCCAAAGCCTTAGGGGAGAGGTCTTCTCGTCCACCCAAGCCAGGGGAATCGCAAGCGTAGGGGCGTGGTTTTCATCCCGGTTGCTTTGCAGAGGGGGCGGGAATAGTGGGTGGTGCTTACCCTGCGGGATGATACAAAACAAGGGGCTTCAGCCCCTTGTTTTGGCAAGATTTGCCCAACTGTTAACGGAACTTAGGCAAAGTCTGGTGCAATGCGCTCAAATCTGTGGAGACTGGGCTTAGGCAGGAGATAGCTCGTCTTCAAAGAACCAGGTGGCGTACTTGTCTTCAAACTCCACCACAACACCAACACCGCTGCCATCCACCATCTTGAAATCGCTGATGGTGCCGCTTTTACCCAGGCGACCAGCAACATCGGGGGAAACACGGTCTCTCAGGCGGGCAACTTTCACTTTCTGGCCAATCTCTAAAGCCATGGCAATCAACGGCTCCAACTGCTTATGTAACGATAAAACCAAAACACAGTGTATCAGCGCTTGCCCCCTAATTGATCTATCGTGAATGGGTAATGCGTCGGTGGCAGAAAAAGGCAATGCTGGCAAAACGAATTCTTCCCTGCCTGGATGTAAAGGCGGGCCGGGTGGTGAAGGGGGTTAATTTTGTTGATCTGCGCGATGCAGGCGACCCAGTGGAGCTAGCCCAGGCCTATAACCAGGCGGGGGCCGATGAGCTGGTGTTTTTAGACATCACCGCCACCCACGAAGACCGCGACATCATCATCGATGTGGTCTACCAAACGGCGGAACAGGTCTTTATCCCGCTGACGGTGGGCGGTGGCATCAGCAATCTCGATACCATCAAAAAGCTGCTGCGGGCCGGGGCTGACAAGGTCAGCATCAACTCGGCGGCGGTGAAGCGACCCGAATTTGTTCAAGAGGCCAGCGACCGCTTCGGTTCCCAGTGCATCGTTGTCGCCATTGATGCCCGACGGCGACAGGATCCCACTAACCCCGGTTGGGATGTCTATGTGCGTGGCGGTCGAGAGAATACCGGGATTGATGCCATTGCCTGGGCCGAGGAAATGGTGAACCGGGGGGCCGGAGAACTGCTCGTTACCAGCATGGACGCGGACGGCACCCAGGCAGGCTACGACCTAGAGCTAACCCACACCATCGCCGACCGGGTGCCCGTGCCTGTGATTGCCTCGGGTGGGGCGGGCAACTGCGAACACATCTACGAAGCGCTGACCAAGGGCAAGGCTGAAGCTGCTCTGTTGGCCTCCCTACTGCACTATGGTCAGTTGACGGTGGCGGAGGTGAAGCACTATCTTCAGGAGCGTAGGGTGCCCGTTCGGTTAACAGGCCATTAAGCCTTGATAAATGGCCCTTAAGACTACCTTGACTTGGGTTAGCACCTCGCTAAAACGAGACGCTAACCACAGGGCTAATTCCATTCACTGCTGAGCTAGATGCCATGACCACGGTTCTTGATTTTCTTGTCAAAGGTGGCCCTGTGATGGTGCCCATCGTCGGTTGTTCTGTGCTTACCATGGCCACGGGCCTCGAAAGAGCGCTGTTTTGGACAAAGCTCCTTCGGCAGGAAGATCAAGTGGTGAATGCGGTGCTAGAGGCCGCCCGTCGCGACCTCAGTGAGGCGGCGGCCCTGGCTAGCCAAGCACAAGATTCTCCCATTGGCCGATTTTTGCTGGCCCCGCTACGGCTCAAGCAACCCTCCCCTGAAACCTTTAGGCTAGCCATGGAAACGGCAGGGGATCGGGAATTTGTGCAAATGCGGAAGGGTGACAAACTTTTGGAAACCGTCGTTGCCGTGGCTCCCTTGCTGGGGCTGTTGGGAACGGTAACGGGCTTAATTGCCACCTTCGGCAATCTCAACATTGGTGGCGGTGGATCGGGGGATCAGGCCACGGCAGCGGCAGCGGGGATCGGCGAAGCCCTCATCACCACGGCGGCGGGGATGGTCGTGGCTATCTTGGCTCTGCTGGTCTTTCGGGTCATGGTTTCGTTGCAGGCCCAGCAAATGGATTACTTCTCGGAGGTTGGCAATGAGCTAGAACTGATTTATCGCCAATACTGGCACGAGCCGCACCATCCCCTAGCCGATGCCGCTCACCCCAGTGAAGTTTCCCTTGTTTCTGACCGTCTAAGATAGTCCAGAACTACCATGCGCTTTAAAACCCAGGCCAGCCCTCCCCCGCCCCAGGTCGATCTCATCCCCATGCTGACCGTCATGATGGGGGTACTGGCTTTCTTTGCGGTAGTGACCACTACCCTGGGCAGCGAAACCCTGGTTGAGGTTCAACTCCCGGCAGAATCCCAGAGCGACGCACCGACCCCTCTTCCCGCCGATCCCTTCATCGTTGAACTGGTAGGCGAGAACAACATTACCCTCAATGGCCAGCCGATTGACGTTGAAACCCTGGCTCCTCAGATGGAAGCTTACCTCAGTCGCAACCCTAAAGACATCATCTTCCTGCTGCCAAACCCAGATCTGCCCTACGAACAGGTGATGCAGTTTCTAGGGGAAATGCGCCGCATTGGTGGCGACCGAGTTTCCCTTGCTATCGAAGAGGGTTAGGGCTAAGACGTCTAGGCCCCCTACGCTGGGCAGCGATAGTTTCCTTGCCGTGCAACCCTGTTGGGCCGTCGGTTGACGCGGGTAGGGAGTCCTCGCCCCTAGGGTGGGACAGATGGGGGATTGAGGGTGTGGAGTTGGGATGCGGTGTTGCTATGGGCGAAATTTTGGCGCTTTAGCCCATCGGGTTACAGGGGAGCAGCTATTTTTGAACCAAACTGAAGGCCAGAGCTTCGGTGGGTTGTGCGATGGGCTGAGGGGTCACCAGACTGTAGAACAGGTTTTCGTAGCGATCTAGGGCACGGTTGAAGGCGTAATGTTCTAGGGCGTAGCGGCGACCTTGGGAGGCCAGTCGTCGGGCTTGGCGCGGGTTGTGGTATAGCTGAAGAATGCCTTGGGCCAGGGCTTGGGGGTCTTCAGGGGCGACCACCAAACCGCCGCCACTGGCTCGAAGCGCCTGGGCCGATGTGCCATTCTGGGGCACCGAGGCAACAATGGGGCGACCGCTTGCTAAGAGCACCTGGGTTTTGGAGGGCATATTAAACCCAACGACGCCCCGCTTCTGCATGATCAGCGCCACATCCGCTGCGGCCAGCATATCGGGTAGTTCCTCCCGGGGCACAAAGGGCAGCAGCAAGACGTTGGTGAGTCCTAGTCGCTGGCGTAGCGTATCGAGGCGGGCCAACTTTTTCCCTTCACCGACGATCACCAGGTGAATATCGGGATAGGCGGCCAGGGTTCGGGCGGCCTGGATGGCGTTATCAATGCCCTGGGTCTCGGCGATGTTGCCGGTGTAAAGCACCACGAATTTATCTTGCAGGCCATGGTGCTGGCGGAATTGGCTGGTTTCCTTGGGGCGAGGTGCGATGAAATCGACATCCACCCAGTTGGAAATAGAAACCATTTTGGAGTTGGGCACCCCTTTGCTCAGTAAGTTATCTCGAAACCCGCTGGCAATCACGCTAATTTGGGTGGCGGTGCGGTAGGAGAAGGCTTCTAGGGCTTCAAACACTCGAATGGCTAGGGGATTCTTGATCAGCCCCGTTTGGATAGCCGCCTCTGGCAGAATATCCTGCAAGCTGAGGACGCTAGGACAGCGGAACCATTGCTTGAGAAGGGCCACAGGAATGCAGGCTGGTAGGGAAGGACTGGTGTTTAGAATCACATCGGGCCGCCAGCCGCGCAGAGCTTGGGTGAAACTAAGGGTGATAAAGCTCAGTTCTAGGGCAAAGCGCCCCAGCAAACCCGCCTGCTTGGGCGTCATCACAAAGCAGCGCTGGATCTGTACTCCATTGCGGACTTCCGTTTTGTACAGACGCCCCCGATATTCCTCGTAAATTTGACGTTCTGGATAGTTGGGCATGGCGGTAACCACCCGCACTTGGTGCCCCCTAGCGACTAACCCCTCTGCTAACTCCGTCATGAGTGGCGCAATACCAATGGGCTCAGGATAGTAGTTGTAGGAGTAAATCAAAATTCGCATAGGAGGCTCGCCTCAACAATTGAGTATAGAGTGGCCAGGTACGAGGAAAGCGCTAGCGGCTAGCACTCAACCTGTCCCAGATCTTCAACCTTTGGAGAACCCTAGGCATGCTCCTCGCCCAACCCGCAGGTTTAGGGAGTGATATCTCCATTGAGGAACAGAGATCCATGGAAATCACGCTGGGCCTGGGTAGGTTTATCAAGTCTTGAAGACGAGAGGCTTTAGGTTCACAACGTCTTCAGGGATTGATTCCGTAGACTCCAAAGAGCGATGGTAAGTTGCCGCCGCCCTAGGCAGGAGGTATGACCATCGTTGTTTCAGCATACCCAGGTTGCCCCCTGCCCTAGGTAGGTGGGATCACCTGACTTTGAGATCGCCAATTTCAGCGAAATGGCGGATCGAGGCGGATTTTATCGCAGATTTACTGAGATCTTCAGCAAGCCTTGCCAAGTCAATGGCTGACCCCTGCCAAAACACTACAAAATGTCGCAGCGAAGAGGACTCGACTGCGGCATGATCCGGAGGGCGACAGAGGTTGCGGAGGCCACCTTAATAGGCCGAACGCAGATCCCCTCGTTCGTTACGGGCGCGTTCCTTGGCCTTGGCGGCGCTCTTTTTCAGGGCCTCTAAGCGCTTAATGTAGCGATCGCGCTGGCGCTTTTTAGGGGTTTGCTCAATGAGCGTTTTGAGGGCGCTGCCCAGGCTCTTATAGGCATTGGGTAGGGTGTAGCCAAAGCGGGTGGCAATGGCAATGGCCCGTTCGTCGGCGTTGATGCTTTCCTGGAGGGTCTTTTGGTTATTGTTGCGCTTGTACAGCCGCCACCCTGAAAACCCACATAGCCCTAGGGCCAGCATCAGCAGTAGCCCGTCCTGTACCCAAAGCTCACCGACAGCCCCGCCCAGACCAATGGCTAGGGCGGCCATCTCCCAGCCATCGCGGGGAATCGTGTCGTTTTGAATGCGGCCCACCTCATGCCAAAAGAGGAGATTGCGCTGGTCTAGGGCCAATTGCTCCCACTTCACCAGGTCAATTTGGATTTCCACCTGGTCTTTGCCTAGCTCTTCGCAGGTAATCAACGGCGGACTCACGTCAATGGCCGACTCCACTGTGACCCAGCTTTGTAGCTCAGGGGGCAGCAGGCTTCGTAACCGGCGCAGCTCGCCCATATCGGCGCGGGCAGTGGAAGTGGCATAGGAGGTCATGGATGTCAGCCGTAGGTAAAACAACCAGTTAACTAGGGACAGTAGCCCTTGGAGCGGGCCACGTTCCTATATACTAAACTCCCCTTAACCGATTCGCCCCCGACCTTTACCGTGGGGCCAACCGAACTCGTCAGGAAGCGCTACCCATAATAAATCCTACGTCAAGCCCTTTTCGTCAAGGGGATGTGTGAAGGTTATGCTCCTTCCCCCTGAGGCCTAACTCCGGCGTGCTAACGGACGCAGCGCTGAAATTAGATTGGGGTGGTCACAGTACCGAGGCGTTTCAACCCCTTGGGGCCGCAGATTTTTTTGCACGGCTTGAACACAACTTGAGCAAGACCCCGCACCTGTTTGGTCCTTTGGGAGAGTCCCTCGATAGAGCCTTCAGCGTCTTACCCTCCCCTACCTGCGGTCTGCTAGATAACCTCACACACCCAAGGTGTGGCGGATCTAGCTAAAGTTAGCTGGGCAATGCTACCGGTCGGATGGCCTATGGGTGGCGCGGAATTCTTTGGGTGAAACGCCCGCCCAACGCTTGAAGGCACGGGTGAAGTTGGCGGCATCGGTATAGCCTAGTTCGGCGGCAATATCGGTAATGGGCACATCTTCGCCCTTGAGCCATTGGACGGCTAGGTTAAACCGCACTTCATCGACCAAATGGCCATAGTTCACGCCGTGGCTAGCCAATCGACGCTGAAAACTCCGCACACTCATCCCCGATGCTTCGGCGGCCTGGGCAAGGGTGGGGCAACCCTGGGGCAGTAGGGCTTCGATCAGTTGCTTGAGGGATAGGATGAAATCAAGGGCGGGGGCCGATTGATGCAGGGCTTCAAACTGTCCTGGGATGGGGGAGGGCGAGTGCAGAGGCCGACTGACGTATTCCTTGGGAATTTTGATGGCGTTGCAGGGCTGATTAAAGACAATCCGCACCTCTTCTAACCCCTTGAGATTGAACAGGGCAGGATTGTTCTGTGTCACGAGATGCACTTCGGGTGGCTGCCAAGTTGGCCCTATTGCCATCCGCAGGACATTTAAGTGAGTCATCAGGCTAAAGCATTGAGACTGGGAATGGACTCGGTGGTCTAGGGCGTATAGGTGGCTTTGCAACCAAAGGGCATCGGTACTCCACCGCAGGCTAATACGCTCGCCGGAATTGAGTAAGTTGATTGTTTTTTCTAGGGTCGTGAGTAGATCATAAAGGGTTAGGGAACAGCGAATCATAGCCCCAAACTGACCGAGATGGGTCACATTGGTTGCTTGCCCCACTAGGGAACCGAAGTTATCAATTCCTTCAGCCCGCGCCACCTGTTCCACAAAACTTGCGCTTTGCACCATGGGTAGCAATCGCTCTGGATGGGCGAGCAGAATCGGCGATAGGTTAGCTCGCTCCAACCATCGCTCGGTGGGGACACCCATTTGGTCGGAAAAGTCGGTAAATCGGAGCAAAATCGTGGTTCTAATCAGGGGGATTGAAGCCATGGAGCAATATTACTGGATAACTTCTTAGCAATGCTTTTGGCGATCCAAAAGTCAGATTAAAGAGTGGAAATACCCTGCTAGCTATCAGCCCCCGGCCTAGAAAGCGGTGTGCTGGAGCCTGCATCCCTGACCTAGGAAGTTCCGTTGAACAGAGTGGTGTGGATCGTAGCTTGGTACGGGCAAATTCTTAAGCTTCTCTTTATGGATATTGGCGCAAAATGACAAGTCGGGCAAGGGGGTATGGTGATATTTCTAGGGTTGTTAATATCTAGGGTAGTCTGCTAGACGTTTTGTGCCTTGATAGATGGCAGACATTGCCGTTGGAAATCCTGGAAAACGCCATTGAAATACATCTTTCTTTACATCGACTAACCTTTTTAGTTCCTTTTCAATTAGGTGGTTGGCCTGTGGATGGTGCTCTTAATATCAAAGAATTGTTAAGTAGCTTTGCGCAGTTGGCCGTATTTGCCACACTTTTGTCCATGGGCTTGGTGCTTGGGTTTGGTGGCATGGCGCGGCTGTGGCGGCAGCCTGGACTGCTGGTGCGCTCGGTGATTGCAGC